>NZ_JBEYTW010000039.1:0-72990 GCF_040643275.1 Spirillospora sp. NPDC047418 | reverse complement strand
CGTCGGCTTCGTGGTGGTGTTCGACCTCGACGAGGCCGCCAACGGGCTGTGGGTCGAGCCGAGGTGGGGCCTATCTTACACTATTTTGGGTCCGGGTTTCCACGGGCCGGGGCGCGATCGCCCACCGGCCCTTTCGTTTCCCCAGCGTGCCGGCCTGCCGGGAGCGGCCCGGCACGCCTTCACGGTCCCTTCGAGGATTATTAAAGTTTCTTTAGGGATACTCCCGCTAGCGTCCGACGGCATTGCGGTTCACCGACATCGGTGGCCGCGGGACGACTCGTTGGGAGAGTTCTTCATGCGCAGGTCCGTCGCCTACCCCCTCGCCGCCGCGGCGGCCGTCGCGGCGCCGGTGCTCGTCGCCGCACCCGCGTCGGCGCACGGCTACGTCTCCGCACCCCCGAGCCGGCAGGCGCTGTGCGCGTCCGGCGCCGTCCCCGACTGCGGCCCCATCACGTTCGAGCCGCAGAGCGTCGAGGGCCCGAAGGGGCTGAAGAGCTGCGACGGCGGCCTCAGCCAGTTCGCCGTCCTGGCGGACGAGAGCCGCGACTGGCCCGCCGCCTCCGTCGGGACGACCGTCGACTTCCGGTGGGTGTTCACCGCGCGGCACCGCACGTCCAACTGGGAGTACTTCATCGGCGGGACGAAGGTCGCCGCGTTCGACGGCGGCAACCAGCAGCCGGACGCGGTCGTCACGCACAAGGTCGACCTCGGCAAGTTCCCGGGGAAGCGCACCGTCCTCGCGGTGTGGAACATCGGGGACACCCCGAACGCCTTCTACAGCTGCATCGACCTGAACGTCGGCGGCGGCGGGAGTGGCGGCGGCGGTTCGCAGCCGGCGCCCGCGCCCACCGCGCAGCCCACCACGCGTCCGACCCCGCCGGCGCCCGCGCCCAGCAGCCCGGCGGCGCCCGCGCCGACCGGGGAGCCCGCGTCCGGCGGCACGTGGAAGGCGGGTGCGGCATTCAAGACGGGCGACGTGGTGACCTTCAACGGCGCGCGGTTCCGCTGCCGCCAGGGGCACACGGCGCTCCAGGGCTGGGAGCCGTCGCAGTTCACGCTGGCCCTGTGGCTGCCGCTGTGACCGCCCGGCGCCGCGCCGCCCTCGCGCTCGCTCTCGCCGCGACCCTGCCGCTGGCCGCGTGCAGCGGCGAACCGGCGCGGACGAAGGCGGCGAGCGCGGCGTCCAGCGCCCCGGCCGCCGCCTACAACGACCAGGACGTCCTCTTCCTGCAGATGATGGTGACCCATCACGAGCAGGGGCTGCAGATGGTGCGGCTGGCCGCCGACCGCGCCGAGCGCGCGCAGGTGCGGACGCTCGCCTCGGCGGTCGACGCGACCGAGGCCGAGGAGCTGAAGCTGATCAAATCGTGGCTCGGCGGATGGTCCAAGCCGGCCACGTCGGATGCGGCGGCGCGGACCCACCTGCATCACGGCGCCGCGCCCGCGACCGGCGCCAAGGAGATCGACACCCTGCGCAAGACGAAGGGGGCCCGGTTCGAGCCGGCCTTCCTCAACCTGTTCATCGGCCACCAGGGCAGCGCCGTGGAGATGGCGCGGGCCGAGCAGAGCAAGGGCGCCAGCCCCGACGCGAAGGCGTTCGCGGGACGCGTCGTCGAGTCGAGGACGGCCGAGATCCAGCAGATGCTTCGCCTGCTCAACAGCTGACGGACGACGGCCCGCCCACCGCTGTGTGCGCCGGTGGACGGGCCGTCCGCCGTCACACCTCCAGGTTCTCCTCGATGTCGCGGAGCCGGTGCCTGGCCAGGGCCAGGTTCGCGCGGGACCTGTCGAGGGCCATGTAGAGGAAGAGGCCCTTGCCCTTGCGTCCGGTCACCGGGCGGATGACGTGGTACTGGCTGGAGATGCTGATGAGGATGTCCTCGATCTCCTCCTTCAGGCCGAGCTGCTCCATGGTGCGGAACTTGGCCCGCACCACCTCGGTGTTCCCGGCGGAGGCGACCTGCAGGTCGAGGGCCTTGGAACTGCCCAGGTGACCGAGCGCCATACCGCTGTTGTAGTCGACGACGGCGGCGCCGATCGCCCCGTCGATCGTCATCATGTCCTTCAGCGAGAGGTCGAGGTTGGACACGTGCTCCCCTTTCGTTGTCATGGCCTTCGGCGCGGGGTCGAGAGATGCGCGGCGACGGCGCGCGCGATCGGACGCGACTCCAGATGCAGCCGCCCCACGTTGACGGTCGGTTCCGCCAGCACGGTGAGGGACGCCGTCGGACCGGCCGCGTAGACGACCACGTAGCCGTCCACCCCGCGGATCGCCACCTCGTGGAACGCGCCGCCGTGCGCGGTCTGCGAGATCCGGTGCGCCAGCGACAGGCCGGTGGCCGTCACCGCCGCCATCCCGGTCGGTTCGACGGCCGCGGTCAGGTCGTGCGCGATGAGCAGCCCGTCCGCCGACGCGACCAGGCTGCCGGTGAGCTGCGGGACGCGCGCCCGCAGCGCCCGCAGCTCACCCGCCACCGCGGCCTCGGGGACCCGCGCCGCCGTCCCCGCCCCCGCTCGTTTCGCCACCTTCGCCACCCTTTCGATCAGTCGTTTCACCGGTCGTCCGGTCAGCCGAGCTCCACCAGCGCCGTCCGCAGCCGGTCGAGCACCGCGTGATCGGGCGCGGCCCACTCGAACGCCCCCTCGCCCCACCCCTGCGGCGCGGCGGCCCCGGGCGGCCCGGTCTCCACGAGCGACGCCGCGGCCAGGCCGCGCACCGCGAGGAGGCAGCCGAACGCCGTCCGCCCGAGGTCGCGGGCCAGCCGCGCGGGCGTGCGCCGCCCATCGGCGTTGAGCAGGATCTCCGCCTGGACGCCGGTCAGGATGACGCGCTGCCGCCGCACCCGCCGGACCGGCACGACGGCCGCCGCGTCGACGCCGCCGTCCGGCCAGGCCGCGTCGAGCCGGGCGCGGCGCCGCCGCTGCTCGTGCACGAGCGTCGCCACGCCGACGCGCAGGGCACCGCCCGCCGGCTCCTCCGCGAACACGGGCTCGGCCGCCGAACCCAGCAGGAAGTAGGCGGCGTCGAACAGCGCGAGCAGCGCCGCCAACTCGGGATCGGACCCGCCCGGCAGGTCATCGGCCCCGGGCACATGCCTGCTCTCGGCATGGACGACGGCTCCACCCGCAAGGTGGAACGCGCCATCGTCGCCCACCCGAAGCACGCCGGTGCCCCTTTCCCGCTCCAGCACGGCGAGCACACCGCAAATGTCGCCGCCCATGTCACCCGTCCGCCATTTCGCGGACGAGGCTCTGCATCCGCAGCCGCGCGAGCGCGAGATTGCCCTTCTCCCGGTCGAGCAGCAAATGGACGAAGAGATGCCCGTCGAGATCGGCTCCCGAGAGGGCCAACAGGTGATATCCCGCGGCGCCGCACACGATGATCTCCTCGATGTCATCGCCCGCCGCGGTCGCGCTCAGCGCCGGCGACGCCAGCACCGCCCGCACCACGTCGGTGGCCCCGGCCGCGTCCTCATGCTGGTCGACGATGTCCTCACGGCCCGCCGCCGCCACGGCGAGCCCGCTGGCACAGTCCACCAGCGTCACCCGCTGCGCCCCCGGTATCGTCATCATCCGCGCAAGACAGTCGTCAATCCCCACTCATTCCCCCACCGAATGAGAGTTGCAGGAACTCGACCATAGCCACAACTTCACCCCCCGCACCCCCACCCAGTTAAATCCCGACGACATCCCCCAACCAGGGTACAAATACCACCCAGTATCCAACCCGGTCAGCCCGTTATGCGGCCCCCGGCCCCGAAACGGACCGTCCTTATCCCGGCCATTCCGACACACCCGCAATAGCCGCAGCCACCGCAGGTGTGAGCCCGGCCGCGGCAGGTGCCGGACGGCCGCGGACGGTCTTCGCGGCGGCGGTCGGGTCAGTCGAGAGGGAGGGTTTCGAGGTAGTGGTCGAGGGTTTGCTCGTCGTGGGCGCGGATGAAGAGCGGGCCGCCGCAGTCGGTGAGCAGGATGCCCGGGGCCGTGTAGAAGGTCAGGCCCTGCTCTCCTTCGGGGTAGGCGGGGAACGGCAGGCGTGTGAGGTGCTGGTCGAGGTCGCCGGCTTCGCATTCGACGTATTCGCAGACGGGGTCGTCGGCCTGCGGTGACTCGAAGAGCACCATTTCGATGCACGACATGGAGAAGCTGGGGAGCCAGCCCGTCCAGCGCTCGGCGTCCTTGTCGGCGAGGTCGAGTTGCATGCGGACGGGTGGGTCCGGGTGCTGCAGATCGGCCAGGAGGATGCCCCAGGATGCGACGCCCTGGTTCTCCTCGCGGAAGACCAGGGCCTCCTTGCGGTCGTCCACGTAGAAGTCGCCCGGGTCGAGCAGGTGCTGCATGTTGCTGTGCAGGTCCTCGCGGCGGCCGAAAAGCATGTACGCCTCGCGGACGGCGGCGGGCAGGCGGATGCCCAGGCTCTCTTCGGCGGCGGTCAGTTCGGTCTCGGGCGTCCCGTCGTCGGGACTCAGCGGAGTGGACCAGATCGCGGCGAAGCCCCGGATGTAGTCCCAGGCCGCCGACCGGCTTGCCAGCGCGAGGGGGAGGTCGCGGACGAGATCAAAGGAGTCGGTCACGGGCGGAAGCTACTCCGGCCGTCGGACAGTCCGGGATTTCCGCTGTGAGCAGGGAGGCGTTCCGCAGAGGACGCGCAGAGGGCAAGGTTCTCCCATGAGGATTCTGATGCTGGGCGGGACGGAGTTCGTCGGTCGGGCCATCACCGAGGACGCTCTCGCGCGCGGCTGGGACGTGACCGTCTTCCATCGGGGGCGTCACGAGCCGCCCGAAGGCGTCGCCTCGTTGAACGGCGACAGGACTGCCGAAGGGGGTCTCAAGGCCCTCGAAGACGGGGAGTGGGACGCGGTCGTCGACACATGGTCGGGTGCGCCGTCGGCTGTGCGCGACTCCGCGCGCCTTCTTGACGGACGGGTCGGGCACTACGTCTACATCTCCAGCCGTTCCGTCTACCGGTTCCCCACGCCGCTCGGGCTCGGGGAGAAGGCCGAGGTGGTGGACGGCTCCCCGGACGACGGCGATGTCGACTACGCGGCGGCGAAGCGCGGTGGTGAGCTTGCAGTGCTCGACGTGTTCGGGGACAAGGCGCTGCTGATGCGGGCCGGCCTCATCCTGGGCCCGAACGAGAACATCGGACGGCTTCCCTGGTGGTTGACGCGCATCGCCCGGGGTGGCGCTGTTCTGGCGCCCGGCCCGCGCGACAGCGGCCTCCAGTACATCGACGCCCGGGACCTCGCCGCATGGGCACTGGACGCGGCCGGGCAGGGCTTGAACGGCGCCTACAACGTGGTCAGCCCGCCCGATCACACGACAATGGAGAAGTTGCTCCGAGCCTGCATTGACGTAACCGGGTCTGACGCCGACCTTGTCTGGACGGACCCAGCAACCATCCTCGCTGCGGGCATCCAGCCGTGGACGGATCTGCCCATCTGGCTTCCACCGGGCGAGGCCCACGACACCATGCACCGCGCCAACGTCGATAAGGCTGTCGCGGCGGGGCTGCGGTGCAGGCCCGTCCAGGAAACGGTCGCCGACACGTGGGCGTGGCTCCAGGCCATCGGCGGACAGGCGCCGCAGCGTCCCGACCGTCCCGTGGTGGGCTTGGACGCCGACAAGGAGGCCGAGGTCCTGCGCGGCTGATCCGGGTCAGGGCAGGTGGGTGGAGATTCTGGTCAGGAGGGCGCGGAGTAGGGCCAGTTCCTCGCGGCCCACCGATTCCTGGACGCGGGTCCACTCGGCTTCCACGGCGGTGGTCAGGCGGGCCACCTGCTCGTGGCCGTGGTCGGAGAGGAACACCAGGACGCGGCGGCGGTCGGTGTCGTCCACGCGGCGGTACACCAGGCCCGCGGACACCAGGCGGTCCACCACCTTGGTGAGGGTGGGCGCGGGGAGCAGGGCGTGCTCGGCTATCCCGGCCATCGGATGGCCCGAGCCGTCGGCCAGCAGGGACGTGACGCGCCACTCCTCCACGGTCGAGCCGGCGGCCTTGAGGGCGGCGCCGAGCCGGGCGGTGATGTCGCGCTCGACGCGCGCCAGCACCCGCGGGAGGTCCAGCTCGTGCTGCGGAACACCTGTCGTAGTCATCGCAAGACCCGATATTACCGTCTCGTAGAAAGTATTTTTGGGCACCCATGGGCTACCGTCCCCGTTATGGACGACCTGAACGTCGCCCTGGTGGTGCCGTTGCAGGGGCCCGCGGGACTCTTCGGGCCCTCCGCCGAGCTGTGCGCCCGGCTGGCACAGGAAGAGATCAACGCCGAGGGCGGCGTGCTCGGCCGGCGGCTGCGGCTCCTCCTCGTGGACGGCGGCGCGCCGCCGCCGGTGGTCGCCGACAGGGTCGGGGCGCTGGTCGGCTCCGGCGCCGTGCACGCGGTGACGGGGTGGCACATCTCGGCCGTCCGGCAGTGCCTCGCGCCGCGCCTGGCCGGGCGCGTCCCCTACGTGTACACCGCGCTGTACGAGGGTGGTGAGCGCTCGCCCGGGGTCTTCCTCACCGGCGAGACGCCCGAGGGGCAGCTCCGGCCCGCGCTGCGGCGGCTCGCGGCGGAGTTCGGCGTCCGGCGCTGGACGATCGTCGGCGACGACTACATCTGGCCGCGCGCCTCCGCCCACGCCGTCCGGTCGTACCTGGCCGAGCAGGGCGCCGTGCTGTGCGACGAGATCTTCGTCCGGCTCGGGACGCAGGACTTCGGCGGCGTGCTGCGCCGGATCGACACGAGCGGCTGCGAGGGCGTCCTCATGCTGCTGGTCGGCGACGACGCGGTGGCGTTCAACCGGGCCTTCGGCGCGGCGGGCCTGCCGCAGCTGCGGTTCAGCCCGCTGATGGACGAGAACATGCTGCTCGCGACGGGCGTGGAGGGCACCCGCGGGCTGTTCGCCGCGGCGGGGTTCTTCGAGACGCTCCCGACCGGGGACGGCCTGGACTTCGGCGCCCGCTACCACCTGCGCTTCGGCACGCAGGCGCCGCCGCTCAACAGCATGGGCGAGTCCTGCTACGAGGGGGTGCGGCTGCTCGGCGAACTGTTCCGGCGCAGCGGGGGGCCGGACGTCCGGCGGATGAGCGCGGTCGCCGAGGGCACCGGTTACGACGGGCCGCGCGGGCCCGTCGAGGTACGGGACCGGCACCTGCGGCAGCGGGTGTTCCTCGCCGCCGCCGACGGGCTGGAGTTCGACGTCCTGTGCCAGATCTCCCCCTGACCGTTACTCCTCGCCGAAAAAATTTCCACCGGAAATAAACGGGTTCCTCGTGCCGACGACCAACGCCATCGGCCGAGGCCGCTTCAACCCGCAGGCAGTGCACCGCCCGCCCGGGGCACACCCCACCCATTGACTATTACTTCAGATCCGAATAGTTTCTGTGAGAAGTAATGTGTGCGGCTGGAGGCCCCGTCATGGTGATCTATCAGTACCGCTGTGCCCGCTGCGGACCCTTCGACCTCGCGCTGCCGATGGGCGGCGCCCGCTCCGAGAACCCGTGCGCGGACTGCGGCGGCGCCGCCCGCCGCGTCTACACCGCCCCGTCCCTCACCCGGCCCGGTGCGCCGCTCACCCGGGCCCTGGACGCCCAGGAGGCCAGCCGGCACGAACCGAGGGTCGTGTCGGCGCCCCCGCCGACGCACCCCCGCCCGGCCCGGCCCGCCGACCCCCGGCACGCACTCCTCCCCCGGCCCTGAACGAGGTGATCCCGTGGCAAGCGTGGGCCTGCTCTACGTCGGCGCGGCGCTCTTCGTCAACGCGCTGATGATGCTCGGCCGCGTCGAGGCGCGGTCGGCGGCGCTCCTGAACCTGTTCGTGGGCGCGCTGCAGGTGGTGCTGCCGACGCTGCTGCTGGTGGCCGCCGGGGACGACCTGGCGGCGATCACCGCGGCGTCCGGCATCTACCTGTTCGGGTTCACCTACCTGTACATCGGCATCGGCCTGCTGGCCGGCCTCGACACCACCGGCGCCGGCTGGTTCTCGCTGTTCGTCGCGATCGCGGCGATCGCCTTCGCGGGGATCAACTTCTTCGACGTCGGCGACCATCCGTTCGGGGTCATCTGGCTCTGCTGGTCGTTCCTGTGGTTCCTGTTCTTCCTCGTCCTCGGTCTCAAACGGGAGGAGCTCACCCGCTACACGGGGTGGGTGACCCTCGCCAGCGCCGCGGGCACGACGACGCTGCCCGCGTTCCTGCTGCTGACCGACACCTACACGACGTCCGCGGTCTTCGCCGCGGTGTTCGCCGCCGTCGCCGTCGCCGTCTTCGCCGGGCTGTGGATCCCGACCCGTCCCGGACGCCTGCCGCACGGCGCGGCCCCAGAGCCCGCCACCGGACCCTGACTCCACTCCACCGCTCCAGAAGGAGAATCCTCATGCCCGACGTCGTCTTCAGCGTCGACCAGGCCAGATCGATGCGCGACCAGAGCGTCCCCGGCCACAACCGCTGGCATCCCGACATCCCCGCCGCCGCGACCGTCCGCCCCGGAGCGGAGTTCCGCATGGAATGCCGCGAGTGGACGGACGGCCAGATCGGCAACAACGACTCCGCCAACGACATCCGCGACGTCGACCTCTCGCCCTGCCACATGCTGAGCGGTCCCATCGCCGTCGAGGGCGCCGAACCCGGCGACCTCCTCGTCGTCGACATCCTCGACCTCGGGCCGATCCCGCAGCAGACGGGCGGGATCGCCGGCCAAGGATGGGGCTACACCGGCATCTTCGCCAAGCAGAACGGCGGCGGGTTCCTCACCGACTACTATCCCGACGCCTACAAGGCCATCTGGGACTTCCACGGCCAGCAGGCCACCTCGCGCCACATCCCCGGGGTGCGCTTCACCGGCATCACCCATCCCGGCCTGTTCGGCACGGCCCCTTCGGCGGAACTGCTGGCGCGGTGGAACGCGCGGGAGCAGGCGCTCATCGACACCGACCCGAACCGGATGCCGCCGCTCGCGCTACCTCCCCTCCCGGAGAACACGCTCGCCGGGACGCTCACCGGGGACGCACTCGCCAAGGTCGGCGCGGAGGGCGCCCGCACCGTCCCGCCGCGCGAGAACGGCGGCAACCACGACATCAAGAACTTCACCCGCGGATCGCGGGTCTTCTACCCCGTCAACGTCCCCGGCGGCATGCTGTCGGGCGGCGACCTGCACTTCAGCCAGGGCGACGGTGAGATCACCTTCTGCGGCGCCATCGAGATGGGCGGCTACATCGACTTCCACGTCGACCTCATCAAGGGCGGCATGGAGAAGTACGGCGTGACCACCAACCCGATCTTCATGCCGGGCAACGTGGAGCCGCGCTACACCGAGTTCATCAGCTTCGTCGGCATCTCCGTCGACCACGGCACCGACACCAACCACTACAACGACGCCACCCTCGCCTACCGGAACGCCTGCCTCAACGCCGTCGAGTACCTCAAGACGTTCGGCTACACCGGCGAGCAGGCGTACCTGCTGCTGGGCGCCGCACCGATCGAGGGACGCGTCAGCGGCGTCGTCGACATCCCGAACGCCTGCTGCTCGCTCTACCTGCCCACGGCCATCTTCGACTTCGACATCCGCCCGACCGCCGACGGCCCGCGCCGCGCCGACCGCGGCCAGTGCGCCGTCTCCTCCTGACCCCATCTCCTCGGGCCCGGCCGCGTGCTCCGCACGTGGCCGGGCCCACCGCTTCCGGGACCGGTATGGCCCGTACGCCGGGCCCCGCCTCGTTCGGGTGGACGCGGCGGGGTCCGGTCCGCTAGAGACCTCTTATGAGCGCTTTGGTACTCGGGCCCCATCTCCGGCACGTGAGTCACCACACCGCGACGATCTGGGTGGAGACGGAACGGCCCTGCGAGGTACGAGTCGTCAGTGAGGAGCACGGTGTCGACGCGTCCGCGCGGACGTTCACCGCGCACGGCCACCACTACGCGCTCGTCGAGGTCGACGGTCTCTCGCCCTGTTCGCGCATCCCCTACGAGGTCATCGCCGACGGCGAGACCGTCTGGCCGGAGGACGACGGGTTCCCGCCGTCCCAGATCAGGACGCTCCAGGAGGAAGGAGGGCTGCGCATCTCCTTCGGCTCCTGCCGCCGTTCACCGGGAACCGTGGAGGAGTTCGGCCACGACGCGCTCGCCGCGTTCGCGCGGCGGCTGCGCGACGGCGGCGACGAGGTCACCTGGCCCGACATCCTGCTCATGGTCGGCGACCAGGTGTACGCCGACGAGTTGAGCGACGAGATGCGCGCGTTCATCGGCGGACGGCGCGGGCCGGACGAGCCGCCCGCCGACGAGGCCGCCGACTTCGAGGACTACACGCACCTCTACCAGCTGGCCTGGCACGGCGATCCGGCGGTCCGGTGGCTGCTGTCGACCGTCCCCACCTTCACGATCTTCGATGACCACGACATCCGGGACGACTGGAACACCTCCCACGCGTGGCGGCGGGAGATGTGGTCGCAGCCCTGGTGGAAGGCGCGCATCACCGGCGGGATCGGGTCCTACTGGATCTACCAGCATCTCGGGAACCTGTCGCCGCAGGACCGTGCGTCCGATCCGCTCTTCGAGGCGCTGCGCAAGGCGTCCGACGAGACGGGCGACGCCGGCGCCGTCCTGGACGAGTTCGCGGAGAAGGCCGACAAGGAACCTGCCAGTACACGCTGGAGTTACGCCCACGATTGGGGAGGCACCCGCCTCATCGTCGTCGACAGCCGGTGCTCCAGGCTCCTCACCGAGGACCGGCGCGGCATGCTCGACGACGAGGAGTTCGAGTGGCTGGACGGCCAGTGCCAGGGCGGCATGGACCATCTCCTCATCGCGAGCTCTCTCCCCTACCTGCTTCCCATGGCGATCCACCACGCGGAGTCGTGGAACGAGGCCGTCGCCGGCGGAGCCTGGGGCAAGCGCGGCGCGGCGCTCGGGGAGAAGATCCGCCAGGCCGCCGACCTCGAGCACTGGGCCGCGTTCGAAAGGTCGTTCCGCGACGTCGCAGCCGATGTCATGGCCGTCGGACGTGGTGAACGCGGTCCCGCACCGGCGAGCATCTCGTTCCTCTCCGGCGACATCCACTACTCCTATCTGGCGCGGGTCACCGAGCCCGGCACGCAGTCGAAGGTGTCCCAGGTCGTCTGCTCACCGCTGCGCAACCCATTGCAGGGAAAGTTCAAGTGGGCGAACCGCATCGCGTACTCGCGGGCGTCGGGCGGACCGTTCCGGATGCTGGCGAAGCTGGCAAAGGTGCCCGCCCCGCCCATCCGGTGGCGCATGACGGACGGCCCCTGGTTCCACAACGCCATCGCGACCGTCGAATTGTCCGGCCGGGACTGCAACGTGCGCTGGGAGACTCCGCACGACGACGGCCGGATGTCGGAGATGGGGCGCGCACGCATCACCTGAGCCGCCGCCCTCCCCGAGCCTCGACCGGCGAAAAGGAAATCGCGTCCGAAATGCATGACCGTCGGTGGTCAAGCCACCACAAGGAGCGAGACTGCGAAAGGTTTCGAGTTTCGCCGGACCCCCGGTCCTGAACTTGTGACCTGCTCGTTCACGTAAAGATCATGTGGAAGGCCGGGGCGGGACCGAAACGGCTGGTAGCGTCCGCCGACGGCTCCCATTTCGTAGTTACCGGGGAGTCGCCAACCGGCGGCTCGTCATGAAAGAGTGGCGAATCGCCGTATCGGCCTACTGGGCTGCAGGGCTTCACTACGCTATAAGCGCCCGGGGTCGCTACGTCTTAGTGGGCACGCTGTGAGCTCCCGTGTTGAGGAAGGACGGTGCCGCATGGATCGCTGCGCGCTGTTCGTGGACGCCGGCTACCTGCTGGCGGACGGCGCCATGGCCGTGCACGGCACGCGCCACCGCGAGACGGTCTCGTGGGACTTCGGCGGGCTACTGCAACTCCTCGGCAACCTCGCCAGGGAACGCACCGGCATGCCGCTTCTGCGCTGCTACTGGTACGAGGCCACGATCGAGGGCCGCCGCTCGCCCGAGCACGACGCGCTCGCCGACCTGCCCGGCCTCAAGCTGCGGCTCGGCCGCGTCCGGCCGGGCCGCCGCGAGGGCGTCGACACCGAGATCCACCGCGACCTGATGACCCTGGCCCGCAACGGCGCGCTCGCCGACGCCGTCGTGGTCAGCGGCGACGAGGACCTCGCGCAGGTCGTCACCGACGCCCAGGACCTCGGCATCCGCGTCACCGTCGTGCACGTCGCCGTCGACGGCAACTGGACGATCTCCCGCGTGCTGCGGCAGGAGTGCGACGACCTCATCGAGATCGGGTCCGGCCACCTGCGCCCCTACGTCAACCTGCTCGCCGGCATGGACGGGACGACGCCCGGCTCCTCGCTCGGGACGAGCCCCCTGTCCAACGGGCACGGCGGGTCCAACGGGCACGGCAGCTCGATCGGCCCCCTGCAGACGACCGCGCACAACGGGCCGCCGCCCGCGTCCCCGGTCAGCGGGCCGCCGGTGCCGTCCGCCTCGTCGATACGCGACCTCGGCCCCGCCATGGGCGGCGGGCTGAACAACGGCATGACCAGCGGGATGAGCAGCGGCTCCATCGGCAACAGCGGCCCGATGCCGCTGCCCGGCGGCAGCGGCATCGGCGGCGGCATGAGCGGCGCCGGCGGCGGCATGAGCGGTGCGGGCGGCGGCCTCACCGGGTCGTCCTACGCGACCGGCGGCCAGCAGGCCCCGCTGCAGCCCGCGACCACGTCCGGGCCGTCGCCCCTCCCGTCGATGCCGGCCCCCTCGGCGCCGCCGATGCCGCCGCCGACCACCGGGCCGCAGTACAGCAGCTCGCCCGTCCCGGCCCCGTCCCCGCCGCCGCCCCCGCAGACGCTGCCCCCGCAGCACAGCGGTCAGCCGGGTGGCCAGCACGGTGGTCAACACGGCGTTCAACACGGTGGCCAGCACGGCCCCTACACCGGGCCGCAGCAGCTGTCGCCCGTCCCGGCGCAGAACACCCCGACCCTGTCGGACGCGGTCAAGGCCGCCCACCAGGAGGGGCAGGACTTCGGCGAGTCCGTCGCCCGGGACGCGCCCGCCCTGTGGCTGGAGGCCGTCCTCGCCCGCAAGCCGCGCATGCCGTCCGACCTGGAGGCGCGGCTGCTGCAGGGGTCGTCGCTGCCGATCGACTTCCTGCTGCACGACGAGGTGCGGCACGCGCTGCGCCGCGGATTCTGGGACGCGCTAGAACGTTCCCGCAGGTGAGCTGACAGGTACGCGCCGGTATTCAACGATCATCGTCGATTCGCCCGCTTCGGCCGGGCGCCGCCGGGTAGCGTTGAGGCGTGACGCATGTGACGGAAGACGATCTCGACGACCTGGAGTTCGACACCCTGCGCACCGGCGATCACATCTCGGCGGCACGCAGGCTGGCCGAGCTGGCCGAGTCGGTCTCCGGTGGGGTGTCGCGCGCGAACGTCCTGCTGCGCGCCGGCGAGCAGTACCAGCACGCCGGCGACCACGGCCGGGCCGCCGAGTTGTACCGCCGGGCCCTGGACGACGGCGGCGAGACCTACGGCGACCCGCGCGCCTACCTCGCCGACGCGCTGTTCGAGCTCGGCGACGCCGGTGAGGCCCGCACGCTCCTCGACCAGATCCGCGCCGACAGCCCCCGCGACCCCGAGGTGTACCGCGCCGTCGCCGAGGTGCTGTACGCCCAGGGCGACGCGACCGGCGCCCACGAGTGGGCGACCAGCGGCGCCGACGTGGTCCTCGCTCTTCGCGACCGCGCCGTCGGCACCGGCATGGGCGGCGGCCCCGACGAGGCCCCGGCGCCCGACGCCGAGTCCCTCACCCCGGGCCCCGACGACGTCGCCATCGCCGAGGACAGCCTGGAGGCCCTCCTCCGCCTCCGCTACCGGGCCCGCGTGGACCTCGGCCGCAGCGAGGACGACTACGACGCGCTCCTGGACGACCTCCTGAAGAACGCCTGAGTCAGAGCAGTCAGAGCTCGGCCATCAGTTCGCTCAGGGACTGCGCGACCGTCGTCGGCGGCTCGTGGTCGATCACCTGCCAGCCGCGCAGGCGCGCCTCCCTGAGGGCCGCACCGTGGTCGGACGCGGCGGACCGGTCCGCATGGGTGCGGAGGTAGCCGCAGGGCGCCTCCGGCCAATCTGGCGCCATGGGGAGGGTGTCCTCGGGCGCGTCGTGGTCGTGCGGGCCGCGGCGCGGGAGATCGGCGTCCACGAACACGAAACCCGCGACCGGGCGGTGGGCCGCGCGCTGGGCGAGGGAGATGCCAGGCAGCAGCGGGCCCGCGGCGCCGTGCGCGACGAGGACGAGCGGCACGACCGGGTCCGTCGCGGTGATGGTCAGCGAGACGCGGGCGATGTAGCGGGGGCCGGTCGCGTCCGGGACGTCCGGCGCCACCACGTCCAGACCGTACGAGCGGAGCATCTCGGGCAGATCGCCCCAGGAGGCCGCGGTGGCACCGGGGGCGTGCAGCAGGACGACGGTTCCGGGTATCACCCACCGAACCTACAGGGCACCCGCCGCCCGCGGACGCGGGGTCACCGGCGGGCACGCGCAATGAGTCGCCGACCGGGGGTTCCAGGGGGCGCCCCCCCGGGTCAATAGGCTCTACCCGTGAGCGATCGTGACGAACTGCTGTGGCAGATCAAGGACAAGGCCGTCGTGCACGGCGACTTCGTGCTGTCGTCGGGGAAGCGGGCGTCCTGGTACGTGGACCTGCGCCGGGTGACGCTGGACGGGGCCGCGGCGCCGCTGGTGGGCCGGGTCATGCTGGACGAGACCGCCGACCTGGCCTACGACGCCGTCGGCGGGCTCACGCTCGGGGCCGATCCGGTGGCGGCGGCGATGCTGCACGCGGCCGCGGCGCGCGGCCGGACGCTGGACGCGTTCGTCGTCCGCAAGGCGGGCAAGGCGCACGGGCTGCAGCGCCGCATCGAGGGGCCGGACGTGCAGGGCCGCCGCGTGCTGGCCGTGGAGGACACCTCGACCACGGGCGGGTCCGTCCTGACGGCGGTGGAGGCGCTGCGGGAGGCGGGCGCGGAGGTCGTGGCGGTCGCGACGATCCTGGAGCGCGGCGCCGCCGGGCGCATCGCGGCGGAGGGCCTCGCCTACCGCCACCCCTACGACGTGGCCGATCTGGGGCTGGGCTAGCGGGTTCCGGCGCGGCGGCGGCCGGTCAGCTCTTGGCCTTGACGAGCCACTCGCCGCGCTGGCCGGCGGGCTTCGCCGGCTGCTCCTTGCCGTAGATGACGACGGTGAGGGAGCCGCCGTTGGCGGCGACGACCTGCAGGGGGGCCTGGTCGTACTTCAGCCTGGTCCCGGTGCTGAGCGTGGTGTTGGTGAGCACGGTGCCGGCCGTGTCGGCGATGCGGACGACCACGTTCGTCGGCTGCCCGGTGACGCTGAGCACGAGGGGCACCTCGGCGGCGGGCGTGGTCTTCTCGTTGCTGCTCGGGGACGTCCTGCCGCCGTCGCCGTCGTTCTTGGACGGCGAGGCGGCCGTCGCCGGCCCCTTCTGGTCTGGTTCGCCCGAGATCGCGTTGACCAGAGCCATGCCGCCCACGACGAGGAGGGCCAAGGCGGCCACCACGGCCAAAGCCGCGATCAGTATGCGCGCGAGACCCCTAGGGTCCGACCGATGACGTCCCACATGGGGAGGTTAGCGATAACTGTCACCGCTGAGCGACGGACGTGACTCTTCGGGACCATTCTTATTCGGACCACGGTCCGCTTTACGCCCCTTCAGGACCTCCCGGATGAGCGGGATGACCGACAGGACGAGGATCACCGCGACCCCCGGAAGGATGTACTTCTCGACGTCGGGGACCTCGGAGCCGAGGAAATGGCCCAGCAGGAACAGGGCGTCCGTCCAGAGGATGCCGCCGATGGCGTTCCAGACGAAGAATTTCTTGGGATCCATGCCGAGCATGCCCGCGAGCGGGTTCAGGAACGTCCGCACGATCGGGATGAACCGGGCCAGCACGACCGCCTTCGCGGGGCCGAACCGGTTGAAGTAGTACTCGGCCTTCTCGACCCACTCCTGCCTGAAGATGCGCGAGTCCGGCCGGTCGAAGAGCTTGCGGCCGTACCTGGCGCCGAGCCAGTGGCCGAGCTGGGCGCCGGCGATCGCCGCGATCGGGCCGCCGACGAGCAGCCAGGGCAGCGACAGCGGCTGGAACTCCTGGCCGTTGACGGTCGAGACCGCCGTGAGGATCCCCGCCGTGAAGAGCAGCGAGTCGCCCGGGAGGATGCAGCCGAAGAGCAGTCCGGTCTCCGCGAAGATGATGGCGAGCACGCCGATCGTCGCGAAGGTGCCGAAGAGCTGCAGCCATGCCGTCGGATGCAGCCACTCTGTGATGTTCAGGGGAAGGGTCGTGAGATCCACACCGCGAGCGTACCTTTCATCGCACTCCGAATACGCGAGATACTGAGGGCGGACGGCATGCCCGACCCGGAAACCGTGTGACCAGGGCACTGACCTGGGTACACGGACGTCCGGTGCTACCGCCCGGCCCAGTTGCCCGGCGGCACCGCTGCGTATGAAAGGACGCTGACAATGCCCATCGCAACGCCCGAGGTCTACGCGGAGATGCTCGACCGTGCGAAGCAGGACGGCTTCGCCTTCCCCGCGATCAACGTGACGTCCAGCCAGACGCTGAACGCCGCGCTGCGCGGCTTCGCCGAGGCCGAGAGCGACGGGATCGTGCAGGTGTCCACCGGCGGAGCCGACTACCTGTCCGGCTCCACGGTGAAGGACATGGTCGTCGGCTCGACCGCGCTGGCCGAGTACGCCCGGGTCGTGGCCGCCAAGTACCCGGTGAACATCGCCCTGCACACCGACCACTGCCCGAAGGACAAGCTGGACGGCTTCATGCGTCCGCTGATCAAGATCTCCCAGGAGCGGGTGGCGCGCGGCCAGGAGCCGCTGTTCCAGTCGCACATGTGGGACGGGTCCGCCGTCGAGCTCCACGAGAACCTCGACATCGCCGCCGACCTGCTCGACCAGTGCGCCAAGGCGCGGATCATCATGGAGATGGAGATCGGCGTCGTCGGCGGCGAGGAGGACGGCGTCGCCAACGAGATCAACGAGAAGCTGTACACGACGCCGGGCGACGCCATCGCCACCGCCGAGGCCGTCGGCGTGGGCGAGAAGGGCCGCTACATCCTGGCCGCGACGTTCGGCAACGTGCACGGCGTCTACAAGCCGGGCTCGGTCAAGCTGCGTCCCGAGGTGCTCAAGGAGATCCAGGACGCGGTCGGCGCCAAGTACGGCAAGGACAAGCCGTTCGACCTGGTCTTCCACGGCGGCTCCGGCTCGTCGCTGGAGGAGATCCGCGAGGCCGTCTCCTACGGCGTCGTCAAGATGAACATCGACACCGACACCCAGTACGCGTTCACCCGTCCGGTCGCGGAGCACATGTTCCGCAACTACGACGGCGTCCTGAAGGTGGACGGCGAGGTCGGCAACAAGAAGCAGTACGACCCGCGCTCGTGGGGCAAGGCGGCCGAGGCCGCGATGGCCGCGCGCATCGTCGAGGCCGCCGAGAACCTCCAGTCCGCCGGCAAGAAGCTGAAGTAGGCACGACGCCGCACCACGCCGCGCTACGCCGCGACAACGGCCCCGGGGGGACGTCCCCCCGGGGCCGTTGTTTCATGAAACTCGGGTAGTGTCGGGCATGTGGCACTACCCCGCACGTACGAGTCACAGAACTGCTCGGTCGCCCGCTCCCTCGAGGTCGTCGGCGACCGGTGGACGATGCTGGTCGTCCGCAGCGCCTTCCAGGGCGTGCGGCGCTTCGACGACTTCCAGGACGTCCTCGGCGTGGCGCGCAACGTCCTCACGGACCGGCTGAACCGGCTGTGCGACGAGGGCATCCTGCGCCGCGTCCCCTACCAGCAGCGGCCCGAGCGCTTCGAGTACCGCCTCACCCGCAAGGGCGTCGAACTGTGGCCGGCGGTCATGACCCTGCTGATGTGGGGCGACCGCCACTACGCCCCCGCCGGCCCGCCGCTGATCATCGGCCACCGCGGCTGCGACGGCACGCTGACCCCCGAGTTCACCTGCGACTCCTGCGGCGCCCACCTCGGCCCGTCCGATGTGGACCCGCGGCCCGGCCCCGCCGCCTGACCGTCACGGGTTGCTTCACACAACTTTCTGCGGTCCAATGAGTTTTATGAAGCAACTCGATGTGCGCGGCGCCGCCCGCGTCGGCGACGTGCGGATCCGCCCGTACGGCAGCACCGACGGGCCGCGCGTCCGCCGGATGTCGGACCGCCTGTCGTCCACGAGCCTCTACACGCGCTTCTTCTCCGGGACGCCCCGCATCCCCGACCACTACGTCGGCCTGCTGGACGGCCTCGACCACTGGGACCGCGAGGCCATGGTCGGCCTGGACGGCCACGAGATCGTCGGCATCGCCGAGTACATCCGCGACCCCGCGCGACCCGGCCGGGCCGACCTCGCCGTCCTCATCACGGACCCCTGGCAGCACCAGGGCCTGGGCAGCGCCCTGGTCGCCTACCTCACCCAACTCGCCGCACGGCGCGGCATCACCGAGTTCGACGCGGACGTCATCCTCGAAAACCGGGGAGGACTCCAGTTCGTCCACCACGGCTGGCCGGACGCCCGCTCCACCGCCCTGGAGGGCGGCGCGGCCCACTTCACCCTCCCCCTGGCCACTGCCCGGGTATGACCCTTACGGCTTGCGGGCCACGCCGCCGTAGAGGCCGACCTGCTCGGGCGGGACGACCGGGCCCTCGGGACGCCAGGCGGTGATGTAGCCGAGGCCGGGGTCGACCGGTTCCAGGCCGGTGAAGAAGCGTTCGATGTCGGCGGGGGTCCGGAAGGCCATCTGGGTGGCCGGGGCCTGCCTGGTGAACTCGTCGGCAAGGCCCGTCACGCCCTCCGGATCGGCTTCGGGGGTGCCGTGGGAGATGACCAGGTACGAACCCGAGGCGAGCTTTTCCACCAGTCGCGCGACGATGCCGTGCACGTCGTCCGCGTCCGGGACGAAATGGAGGACCGCCACCAGGAGCAGGGCCACGGGCTCGTCGAAGTCCAGCGTGCGGGAGGCGCGTTCAAGGATCGCGTCGGGGTCACGGAAGTCGGCGTCCACGTAGTCGGTGGCGCCCTCGGGCGTGCTCGTCAGCAGCGCACGCGCGTGCGCGAGCACCAGAGGGTCATTGTCCGCGTACACGATCCGCGAGCCGGGAGCGATCCGCTGGGCCACGTTGTGAACGTTGTCCTGCGTCGGCAGACCCGTGCCGATGTCCAGGAACTGGCGGATCCCGGCCTCGCCGGCGAGGTGGGCCACCGCCCGTCCGAGATACGCGCGGTTCTGGCGGGCGACCAGGCGGGCGGTGGGCATGATCTGCAGGAGCCCCACGGCGGCCTGCCGGTCCACCTCGTAATTGTCCTTGCCGCCGAGCATGACGTCGTAGACGCGTGCGGGGCTCGGGACGGACGTGTCGATACCCTCCGGCTTGATCATTGCTAGATCGTAAGCGCCCATCGGAACAGGCTCCAGCGGTGCCGGTGACCACATGGGGCTCCGGTCGCGTGACCCTTACGGCTTGCGGGCCACGCCGCCGTAGAGGCCGACCTGCTCGGGCGGGACGACCGGGCCTTCAGGACGCCAGGCGGTGATGTAGCCGATGCCCGGGTCTACCGGTTCCAGGCCCGTGAAGAAGCGCTCGATGGCGTCGCGGGTCCGGGGAGTGATCTGGGTGCGGGGGGCCTGCCTGGTGTACTCGTCGGCGGCGTCGGACGCCCCCTGCGGGTTCGCCTCGGGGGTGCCGTGCGAGATGACGAGGTAGGAGCCGGGGGCCAGGCGCTCCATCAGCCGGGCCACGATGCCGTGCACGTCGTCCTCGTCCGGGACGAAATGCAGGATCGCCACCAGGAGAAGCGCGACGGGTTCGTCCAGATCGAGCGTGCGGGAGGCGCGCTCAAGGATCGCGTCCGGTTCCCGGAGGTCGGCGTCCACATAGTCGGTGGCGCCCTCGGGCGTGCTCGTGAGCAGCGCACGCGCGTGCGCGAGCACCAGGGGGTCGTTGTCCGCGTACACGATCCGCGAGCCGGGAGCGATCCGCTGGGCCACGTTGTGGACGTTCTCCTGCGTCGGCAGACCCGTGCCGATGTCGAGGAACTGGCGGACGCCCGCCTCGCCGACCAGGTACCGGACGGCCCGCCCGAGGAACGCGCGGTTCTGCAGCGCGACCAGCCGCATGCTGGGGATGATCTCCAGGAGGCCCTCGGCGACCTTCCGGTCGGCCTCGTAGTTGTCCTTGCCGCCCAGGAGGAAGTCGTAGACGCGCGCCGGGCTCGGGAGGGATGTGTCGATTCCATCCGGCTTGATCATCTGCCGATCGTAGGCATCCGCGGGAACCCGGTACCAGGCGCGCCGGTGGCCACATTGGGCGGGCGGGACCCAGGTTGGGCCGCACCCGCCTGACCTGCCTACGATGGCCCGCATGACCCAGAACCTGCTCGGCGGCCCTCCTCCGACCGAACTGCCGGACAACACCGAAGCCCGGACGGCCCTGGAGAACGGCGTCGACCCGTTCGAAGTCGCCGCGCGCCATCCGGACTACCCGGGCGCGTGGGCCGAACTGGCCGACCGTGCCTTCGCCAACGGCTCCGTCATCGACTCCTACGCGTTCGCCCGCACCGGCTACCACCGCGGCCTCGACTCGCTGCGCCGGGCCGGCTGGAAGGGCCAGGGGCCCGTCCCGTGGGAGCACGCGGCCAACCGCGGCTTCCTGCGCGCCCTGCACGCCCTCGGCCGCGCCGCCGCCGCCATCGGCGAGGAGGACGAGGCCGAGCGCTGCAAGGCGTTCCTGCGCGACAGCAGCCCCACCGCCGCCGACACCCTCAACGGCTCCTGACCGACGGCCCGCGGGCCCGCTGAGCAGCGGGCTCCGGTTTCCTTGCCGCGCGGGTGCGGGTACGCTTTGATCGCAAGAGGCCCCTTCGCTTGCGGCGACCGGGGCCTTCGTCGTGGGAAGGAAGAGTGGCATGCCTGCCATCGTTCTTGTCGGTGCCCAGTGGGGAGATGAGGGCAAGGGCAAGGCAACAGACCTGCTCGGCGGGGACGTCGACTACGTCGTCCGCTACCAGGGCGGCAACAACGCCGGCCACACGGTGGTCATCGGCGACAAGAGCTACGCGCTGCACCTGCTGCCGTCCGGGGTGCTGTCGCCCGACGTCGTCCCGGTGATCGGCAACGGCGTGGTGATCGACCCGGCCGTCCTGCTGCAGGAGATCGACGGGCTGCGGGAGCGGGGCATCTCCTGCGACCGGCTGCTGATCTCGGCGAACGCGCATTTGATCATGCCGCACCACCGCGCCCTCGACAAGGTCACCGAGCGGTACCTCGGCAAGGCCCGGATCGGCACCACCGGCCGCGGCATCGGCCCCACCTACGCCGACAAGATCAACCGGATGGGCGTCCGCGTCCAGGACCTGTTCGACCCGAACATCCTGACCCAGAAGCTGGACCTCTCCCTGCGGGAGAAGAACCAGGTGCTCACCAAGGTCTACAACCGGCGGCGCATCGAGACGGGCCCGATCGTCCAGGAGTACCTGGCCTACGGCGAGCGACTGAAGCCGTTCGTGGCCGACACGACCCTCGTCCTGAACAAGGCGCTGGACGACGGCAAGGTCGTCCTGCTGGAGGGCGCCCAGGGCACGCTGCTGGACATCGACCACGGCACCTACCCGTTCGTGACGTCGTCCAGCCCCACCGCCGGCGGCGCGTGCGCGGGCTCCGGCGTCGGCCCCACGAAGATCACCCGCGTGATCGGCATCCTGAAGGCGTACACGACCCGGGTGGGCTCGGGCCCGTTCCCGACCGAGCTGCTGGACGAGCAGGGCGAGTACCTGCGCACGACCGGCGGCGAGTACGGCGTCACCACGGGCCGCGACCGCCGCTGCGGCTGGTTCGACGCGGTCATCGCCCGCTACGCCACCCGCGTCAACGGCATCACCGACTACTTCCTGACGAAGCTGGACGTCCTGTCCGGCCTGGAGCGGGTCCCGGTGTGCGTCGCCTACGACGTCGACGGTGAGCGCGTCGACGAGATCCCCACCACGCAGACCGAGTTCCACCACGCCAAGCCGATCCTGGAGTACCTGGACGGATGGCGGGAGGACATCACCGGCGCCAAGAAGTTCGAGGACCTCCCGGCCAACGCGCAGGCGTACGTCCGGGCCCTGGAGGAGATGTCCGGCGCCCAGATCTCCGCCATCGGCGTCGGCCCCGGCCGCGACCAGACACTCTCGCTCCGCTCGCTTGTGTCAACTACTCGGCTCTGAAGGGACCGGGCTTGCTCGTTCGGTCCTTGGGGGCTTTGTTTGCGCTCCCGACTGCCCGTTACGGTGGGGCGGTCACGGGTCGCATCCACCAGCCCTCGCACTAGGTGGGGGCGGTTTTGGCATGTTGACGAATACCCACGCCGAGCGTGCGCGGTCGCGTACGTTGACCCCGGCGACGACGTCGGCGGGCCCAGCGAGGCCGCACCGGCGACATTCAAAGTGGTCCCGCGTGGGACGGTTGTTCCTGGCGGTGTGGCCGCAGCGCGGGCAGCGCTGGGAGGTGTAGGCCGCATCCACCTCGATGAACGGCACCCCAGCGCGGCGGGCCTTGTAGGCGATGAACTCACCGAGTTGGTGGAAGGGCCAGGACGACAGGCGTGCCCGCTGGTCGCGAGGAACCGTGACCCGTCCGCGGATCCCACCCAGCTGTTCGAGTGCGATGCCGCGTCCGGTGCGTGCCGCGACGGCAACGACCTGCTTAGCAATTTTGTGGTTGACGTGCCGGGCATGCCGCGCCTCCCGGCGAGCCCGCTTCTTCAGCAGCCTGGTGGCCGACCGGGTGCGTTTGGCTTGGAGTTCGGCGCGTTTGCGGGCCTGCCACCGCCGGTACCGGGAAAGGCGGCGGCCTTGGTGGTTGTCGCCGTCGGAGGTGGTGGCCAGGTTGACGATGCCGCGGTCCACCCCGATCCAGTCCGCGGGCTCGAACGGCTGCGGTTCGGGGACCTCGCAGGTGGCGATCAGGAACCACTTGCCGTCCCGGTACACCAGGTCCGATTCGCCTTTGCGGTGGTCGGCGAGTGTCTTGGCCTGGTCGGGGGAGCAGGCGAACCGCAGGTTCTTGCACCGCCCCGCCGTCGTCCAGATGCTGACGGTGCCCGCGTCCAACTGCCACGATAGGCACCGGTCGTCGTAGGTGTGCGCGGCGTCCGGACGGAAGGCGATGGGTTTGGACTCGGCCTTGCGGCGCCGCCGGGACTGCGGGCCGCCGAGGCGGCCGTTGCGGATGGTGCCGCGCAGGGTGGTGTAGGCGTCCACGACCCGTTTGATCACGTGCTGGGCGGCCTGCGCGCCCAATCCTTCAGCTTTGAGGTCGCCGTAGCACAGCCTCCGCAAGGGCAGTTCGCGGCCGCGCAGCCCGAACTGGGCGAAGGCGATGGCCGAGACCTGGTTGGCGGCGGTGTTGACCCGGTGCAAAGTGTCGGCCAGCGCCGCCGCCTGCTCAGGCGTCGGCAGCAGCTTGACCTGCACCACCAATTTCACAATATGCAACTGTAGCATTACGGTCCGTTGACACTCGCTGGACACGCTGACATCGTTTACCTGGTGTTCGGTAACGGACGGTAGCGTGCGTGCGGTGATCCCTACCGTCGAGGTGCACGGGCACCGGGGCGCGCGCGGCCTCCGCCCGGAGAACACCCTCCCCGGCTTCGTCCACGCCCTCGATCTGGGCGTGGACGCCATCGAACTGGACGTGGGCCTGTCGGCGGACGGCACGGTCGTCCTGAACCACGACCAGGTCCTCTCACCGAGGAACCTCGCGGACACCGCCCCCGCCCAGCCCGACGACCCGGCGTTCCCCTACGTGGGCAAGCCGATCCGCGAACTGACACTCGCCCAGCTCCGCACAGTGGACGCGGGCGCCGGCGCGGGCATCCCCACGCTCGCCGAGGCGTGCGCCCTCCTGGCCCCGACCGGTGTGAGCCTCTCCGTGGAACTCAAGACCGACCCCACGTGGACGGACGAAGAAGTAGAACTCTTCACCGCCGCCGTAGTGGACGTCCTGGAGACCTACGCCGTCACCCGCAGAACCCGCCTCCTGGCCTTCGACTGGCGCATCCTCACCGAAGCCCGGCACCACTACCCGGACCTGGGCCGCGTAGCGCTGATCGAACGCAAGACCCTCGTCCCCAACTCGCCTTGGCTCGCGGGCCTCTCCCCAGACGACCCCGTAGCCGCCGCAGTGGCGATCGGCGCGACGGCCATCTCTCCCGAGCACGTCATCACCACCCCCGAACTGGTGGACGAGGCCCACACCTTCGCCCTTCCCGTCATCGTCTGGACGGTCAACGAGCCCGAGGACATGACCCGCTTCACCAAGTACGGCGTGGACGCGATAGTCACCGACTATCCGGACGTCGCCGCCGACGTCCTGTCCACCGCGGCGCTCTAAGCCGCGGATGAGCCGCGGATGAGCGCGGTCACCCGCCCCCGGTGGTGCGCAGTGTGATCGCGCCGCTGTCGGTGCGGACGGTGATGGAGCGGGGGGCGGCGGCGTCCTTCGGGACGTCGGCGTGCACGTCCCCGCTGTCAGTGGTGGTCGCGACCTTGTAGGCGGCGCGCGGGACCGTCACGTTCACCTCGCCGTTCTCGGTGGTCACGGCCACCTGCCGCGGCGCCGCGGCGAAGGACAGGTCGACCTTGCCGCTTTCGGAGACGGCCCTGACCTGCGGTGACCTCGTATCGGTGGAGCGCAGTCCGCCGTTCTCGGTGCGCAGGGCGAGCGGGCCGGTGGCACCGGCGACCCTGATCGCGCCGTTGGTACTGCGGATGCTCAGCGCGGTGCTGAAGCCGGTCGCCGAGATCGTCCCGTTCTGGCCCTGGATGCCGACCGCGAGGTCGCGGGGGACCAGGATCCGGTAGCGGACGGCGCAGCCGCCGATCAGGGTGCCGCAGTCGGTGGCCAGGGTGAGCTGGTCGCCGGCGAGTTCCCAGGTCGCGGTCGGCTTGCCGCCGATGAACGTCCACCGGTCGAACCAGCGCGTCACCTGGATCTTCGCCACGTCGGCGGGCCGGATGTCCAGGTCGCCCTGGTCCTTGGTGATGGTGAGGCGGGAGCCGGGCGGGTCGAAGTCGCGCCGTTGCGGCGCGGCGTCGTCGGCCGAGGCGCCGCAGCCGGTGAGGGGCGCGAGCAGGAGCAGCGCCCCCGCGGCGGGGAGCAGGGCGCGGCGCGGTGCGGGTGTCAACGGGCCTCCAAAGTCGATACCGAAAGTACTGAATACTTTGAGTATGCTACAGTTCGGACATGACCGACAACCCAGAGCCCGCGCGGCGGGTCCCGCGCGAGGAGGTGCGGCGCCGGCTGCTGGACGAGGCGGTGCGGGTGTTCACCGAGCGCGGCTACGACGACGCCCGGATCGAGGACATCGCCCACGCCGCCGGCTTCACCAAGGGCGCCGTCTACTCCAACTTCGGCGGCAAGCAGGGACTGTTCGGCGCCGTCCTCGGGCGGGGCGCGGAGGACGAACTGGCCACCGTGATCGCCGAGATCGACCGCACTGCTGACGCCGACACGATGATCGAACGGGTCGCCGGGCTCATCGCCGACCGGATCGTCACCGACACCGGACGCGGCCAGCTCGGCCTGGAGTTCGCCGCCCGCGCCTCCCGCGACGAGCGGACCCGCGCCGTGCTGGCCCCGATGCGCCGCGCGCAGCGCGACACCGCCGCCCGCGCCATCGCCGAGGTGACCGACCGCACCGGCGGCACCCCGGCCGTCACCGCGGAGCTGGCCGGGCTGATCCTGCACTGCCTCACCAACGGCCTGGTCAACGAGCACCTCGCCGACCCCGAGGCCGTCACCGCCGAGGTCATCGAGCAGGCGTTCACGGCCGCGCTGACCGCGCTCCTCCCCCCGGCCGCGCCCACCTGAGCGGCCCCACCGGCGGGGCGTTCAAAGGGGCCGGGTCAGAGCCAGCCGTTGCGGCGGAAGCCCCGGTAGAGGGAGAAGCAGGCGCCGGCGATGATGCAGAGGATCATCGGGTAGCCGAACTGCCACTGGGTCTCGGGCATGTACTTGAAGTTCATGCCGTAGACCCCCGCTATCGCCGTGGGGACCATGAAGATGGCGCCCCAGGCGGAGATCCTGCGCATGTCCTTGTTGTCGGCGACGGTGACCTGGGTCATGTGCGCCTGGAGGATCGGGTTGAGGAGTTCGTCGTAGGACTCGACCTGCTCGCGGACGCGGGTGAGGTGGTCCTCGACGTCGCGCAGGTACTCCTTGATCTCGGCCGGGACGAAGCGGCGGCCGGACAGGCTGCGCAGCGGGCCGGCGAGCGGGCCGACGGCGCGCTTGAGCTGGATGACCTCGCGCTTGAGGCGGTAGATGCGGCGGGACTCGTCGGTGCGCTCGGGGGAGAAGACGGCCTCTTCGACCTCGTCGATGTCCTCCATGACGGCGTTGGCGACGCCGACGTAGCCGTCCACGACGCGGTCGGCGACGGCGTGCAGGACGGCGGCGGGGCCGAGGGCGAGCCGGGCCGGGTCCTTCTCCAGGTCGCGGCGGACGGCGCCGAGTTCGCCGTGCGAGCCGTGCCGGACGGTGACGACGAAGTCGGGCCCGCAGAACAGCATGATCTCGCCGGTGACGACGACCTCGGCGCCGCCGGGCTCGCTCGGCACGTAGCCGACGGTCTTCATCACGACGAAGTGGAGGTCGTCGTAGCGCTCCAGCTTCGGCCGCTGGTGGGCGTGGATCGCGTCCTCGACGGCGAGCGGGTGCAGGCCGAAGACCTCGGCGATGTCGGCGAGTTCGGTGGCAGACGGCTCGAAGAGGCCGACCCAGACGAAACCGGCGCTATCGCCGTCCGGGACGAGGCGCCCGTCGCGGACGAGGCGGACGGCGTCGGCGACGGTGTCGGTGCAGACCCGGTGGCCGTCGATGTAGGCGGCCCAGTCGATGACGGCGGAATCGCGGTTTGGAGCCTGCACGCCGTTGGGGCGGCCGCGTGTCTTGAACAGCGCGCGGCCCGGGCGGACTCGTGTCATGGCCATGAGGTGCTCCTAACCCGCCGGCCACGCACGTAGAGCGCGCGCTCAACCCAGGCTGGTCAGCGAAGGGAGCGCGCGAGCACGGTGGCCGGATGCCAGATGAAGGCGGACGGAAGGGCAGTCCTGTGCGGACTGTGAGGGTTCTCCGGCGAACTGCAAGGATCACCAGGACTCATCCCGACCACCTCCTTTCACGCACCTCGACACTGGGCGGTCAAGCCCGCTGCAGCTTATCAGCCGACATTTAGGACGCCGCCCGCAACGCCGAGGTTCACCCGTCCCCGCTGTGACGGTCGCCTCACTCGCCCCGTCCCCGTAACGGCGGGGCCTGCGGGCGCCATTCCCCGCACGGCGGTCTGTAAGCTCGCGTCACGTGCGAGTACTCGTCCTTGGATCGGGTGGCCGCGAGCATGCGCTCGCCCGCGCCCTGCACCGCGACCCTGCCGTCACCGCCCTCCACTGCGCCCCGGGCAACCCGGGCACGGCCGAGGTCGCGGACAACCACCAGCTCGACCCGTGCGACCCGACGGCGGTGACGGAGCTGGCCGGACGGCTGCGCGCCGACCTCGTCGTCATCGGCCCGGAGGCCGTGCTGGTCGCGGGCGTCGGCGACGCCCTGCGCACGGCGGGGATCCCGTGCTTCGGCCCGGACCGCGCCGCCGCCCGCATCGAGGCGTCCAAGGCGTTCGCGAAGGAGATCATGGCGGCGGCCGGCGTCCCGACCGCCGACGCGCGGGTCTGCGACACGACCGCGCAGGCCGAGGAGGCGCTCGACGCCTTCGGCCCGCCCTACGTCGTGAAGGACGACGGCCTGGCCGCCGGCAAGGGCGTCGTCGTCACCGAGGACCGCGCGATCGCCTCCCGGCACGCCGCCGTCTGCGAGCGCGTCGTGATCGAGGAGTTCCTGGACGGCCCCGAGGTGTCCCTGTTCGCCCTGTGCGACGGCCAGAGCGCCGTCCCGCTCCTGCCGGCCCAGGACTTCAAGCGCGCCTACGACGGCGACGCCGGACCCAACACGGGCGGAATGGGCGCCTACACCCCGCTGCCCTGGCTCTCCCCGGACCTCGTGGACGAGGTCATGTCGACGGTCGTCCAGCCGGCCGTGGACGAACTCCGCCGCCGTGAGATCCCCTACGTGGGGACTCTGTACGCGGGTCTGGCGCTGACGTCCAAGGGTGTTCGCGTCGTCGAGTTCAACGCCCGCTTCGGCGACCCCGAGACCCAGTCCGTCCTCGACCGCCTGGCGACCCCGCTCGCCACGCTGCTGCAAGCATGCGCGATCGGCGCACTGGACCCCGGCTTCCGTCCCGAATGGCACCCGGGCTCGGCCGTGACGGTCGTCCTGGCCGCCGAGGGCTACCCGGCCGCCCCCGTGAAGGGCGACGAGATCACCGGCCTGGACGAGGCGTCCAAGGTGGACGGCGCCTACATCCTCCACGCGGGCACGAAGCTCGCCGAAGACGGCCGCCTCCTGACGAACGGAGGCCGCGTGCTGAACGTCGTGGGCACCGGCCCGGACCTCCAGGCCGCTCGCACGACGGCGTACGAGGCCATGTCCAAAATCACCCTGCGCGCGTCCCACCACCGCACCGACATCGCCTTGAAGGCCGCCCGAGCCTGACCGGCCGTCCTCCACCGGGGGCACCGCGCGCCCCGGGCGGGCGGAGTGGCCGCGAGACCTGGGACAATGGGCGGGTGATCGAGCGGTACACACTTCCGGACATGGGGCGCGTCTGGAGCGACGCGCACAAATACGAGCTGTGGTGCCAGGTGGAGGTCCTCGTCGTCGAGGCCCACGCCGAGGCCGGCACGATCCCGCCGGAGGTGGTGGAGCCGGTGCGCAAGGCACCGCCGCCGACGCCGGAGGCGGTGCACGAGATCGAGGCGGTCACGCAGCACGACGTGATCGCCTTCCTGTCGGCGTGGGCCGACAACACCGAGCCGCGCGAGGCCGCCCGGTACGTGCACTTCGGCATGACGTCGTCCGACCTGCTGGACACCGCGCTCGCGCTCCAGCTGGTCGAGGCCACCGACATCCTGCTGGCGAAGGCCGACCGGCTCGTCGGGACGCTGCGCGACCACGCGCTGGCCCACCGGGGCACGCTGCGGGTCGGGCGGACGCACGGCATCCACGGCGAGCCGGACGTCTGGGGCCACCGCGTCGCCGACTTCGCGTTCGCCGCGGCCCGGTCCCGGGACCGGCTGCGCCGCGCCCGCGAGGCCGTCGGCGTGATGGCGATCTCGGGCGCCGTCGGGACGTACTCCAACATCGACCCGGCGGTCGAGCTGCACGTCGCGCGCAAGCTGGGCCTCACGCCGGCGGACGTGTCGACGCAGGTCGTCATGCGGGACGGCATCAGCGAATGGGTGTCCGCGCTGGCGATCATGGCGACGGTGTGCGAGGCGGTCGCGCTGGAGGTGCGGCACGGGCAGCGCACCGAGGTCCGGGAGCTGTGGGAGCCGTTCGGGAAGGGCCAGAAGGGCTCGTCGGCGATGCCGCACAAGAAGAACCCGATCATCTCCGAGCGGCTCGCCGGGATGGCGCGGATCGTGCGGGCGCAGATCGTCCCGGTGCTGGAGGGCGTCCCGCTGTGGCACGAGCGCGACATCTCGCACTCGTCCACGGAGCGGATCGCGCTGCCGGACGCGTCCATCGCGCTCGACTACATGCTCAACCTCACGAACCGCCTCATGTCCGGGCTCGTCGTCGACGAGGCGCGCATGACGGAGAACCTGGAGTCGACCGGCGGCCTGATCTACACCTCGACCGTGCTGCTGGAACTGGTCGAGGCGGGCATGTCGCGCGACGACGAGGCGTACCCGCTCGTCCAGAAGGCCGCGATGGAGACCTGGGAGACGGGGACGCCGTTCCGCGAGACGCTGCGCAGGCACGCCGCCGAAGCGGGACTGACGTTGGACGAGAAGCGCCTGGACGACGTGTGCCGTCCGGAGCGTTTCGTCGAGCGGCTGGGCCCGGTGTTCGACCGGCTCGCCGCGCTCCGCTGAGAAGACCGAGGAGTGGGGCCTTGCACGGGACCCTGACCGAGTTGAACGCCTACCCGCTCAAGAGCGGCGGCGGGACCGCGCTGCGCACCGCCGGGCTGACCCCGCGCGGGCTGCCCTTCGACCGCGAGTTCATGCTGGTCGGGCCCGGGGGCCGCTTCCTGTCGCAGCGGGAGCTCGCGCGGATGGCGCTGCTGCGTCCGTCCTATGACGGCGAGGTCCTCACGGTGAACGCGCCGGGCGCCGCACCGCTCGTCCACAAGGCCGTGGACGACGGTGCGGTCCGGGACGTGTTCATCCAGCGGAAGGAGCTCCTCGGCATCGACCAGGGCGAGGAGGCCGCCACCTGGTTCTCCGAGCTGCTCGACAGCGAGTGCCGGCTCGTCCGCTTCACCGGTCACCGGGCGACGTCCAGGGGCGGGGGCGAGGTGATGTTCGCGGACGGGTATCCGCTGCTGGTCATCTCCGCCGAGTCCCTGGCCGACCTCAACACGCGCCTGGACGAGCCGCTCCCGATGAACCGGTTCCGTCCGAGCCTCGTCTTCGAGGGCCTCGGCCCCTACGGCGAGGACGACGTGCGCCTGCTGCGCGTGGGCGACGCCGTCATCGAGATGGTGAAACCGTGCGCGCGGTGCCTCATCACCACCACCGACCAGGAGACCGCCGAGCGCGGACGTGAGCCGCTCCGGACCCTCGCCACCTACCGCACCAAGGACCGCGGCATCCAGTTCGGCTACAACGCCGTCCCGCGCGCGCTGGGCACCCTCACGGTCGGCGACGAGATCGAGATCCTCGAAGCCCGCTGAGGAAGGCCGCTGAGGTAGCCCGCTGAGGTAGCCGGCCAGGGCTCGCGCCGTTCAGCCGACGACCTCGCCGGTCTCCTCCCCGAAACGGTCCTTCATCGCGGTCGGCACGATCTCGACGGTGAGCCCCGGGACGGACGCGACGGCCCTGCGTCCCGCCGTGGGCAGCAGGACGGCGTTGAGGTCCTCCAGCGCGGCCGCGGGCACGTGTACCTCCAGCACGCCCTCGGCCGGCTCCTCGACCGCGAACGCGTCGGCCGGCAGGAACGCCAGGGCCATGTCGTCGGTCCGCAGGACCAGTTCGCGCCCGAACGGCAGGCGGCCGCGCAGCGACTCGGCGATCGCCGGGGCCTGGAGGGCGCCGAGCCGCAGCGTCGTCGCGTCGCCGGCGCGCTCCCAGTGCGCCGTGGACACGAACAGCACGCCGCCGCTGGAGCCGTCCCGCGCGATGCCCTCCTCGACGGCGCGGGCGACGGCGGGGTCGGCGAGCAGCGACCGGCGGTCGAGGTCGGTCACGAAGAGCGGCAGGTGCGGCGCGAGCGCCGCCGCCATCCCGTCGGCGTTCCATCGGCGCAGCGCCTCGTACTCCTCCATCGCGAGCCCCACGACCTGGAGGAACACGACCGTGCCGTGCGGCGTGGAGATCTCCCCCAGCTCTGGGTCCCGGACGAACGTCACCGCGCGGATCTCCGAGTCCTCGCGGTCGGCGGCGATCGGCCCGTTGACGTCCATGTGGTGGCCGGCCTCGAACCAGTTGCCGGACGTGTACACGTACCGGCCGAGGTTCTGCAGCAGGCTCGCCGCCCACACCGGCGGCTGCTCCTCGGCGGGGTCGCGGGCGAGCCGGAAGGTGAACTCGAAGCCCCAGCCCGACTCGTCCGGGTTCTCCGACTCCTTGGTGTACAGCTCCGTCATGCCGTAGGAGATGAAATGCCAGTGCGGGACGGGTTCGGTGCGGGCGTAGACGCTGATCCCGTCGAGCGGGTCGGGGCCTCCCAGCGCCCATTTGTGGATCGTGCCGAGATGGTACGGCCGGGTGTCGCCGTAGAGCGGGCGGAGGGCGGCGTCGATGGCGTCCCAGCCGGGCGATTCGTCCATGGATGATCACGATAACCGCCCCTGCGGTGATGCGCCGCCCCTAGGCTCACCTTGGGAAATTTCCTGGGGGAGTGCGAACTTTTGGCGTGTTGCTGAGGTCTCACCTAGCAGACTGGCGCCAGGGTGGCGCGGGCCGGACGGCACATGCCCGGTCCGGTGGTTTACTGGGGTCGCGTTGGCGCAGAGGGGGGACACCGTTCGGCGCGCTCGGCCCTCGTGCTCCCACTTGATGGCAGGCACCTACCCGCACCCGAGAAGGAGTTAGGCGGCATGAGCATGGGCCACGAGGTTCGCTACCGCGTGCGCGGCGGCAGGCAGCTGCACGGCACGGTCTTCATCCAGGGGGCGAAGAACGCCGTCCTGCCGATGATCGGTGCCTCGCTGATGGCCGCCAAGGGACGGACCGTCCTGCGCAACGTCCCGATCATTGAGGACGTGCGGCGGGCGGTGGAGCTCGCGCGGGCCATCGGGGCCAAGGCCGAACTGCACGAGACCGAGCGCACCCTGGTCATCGACGCGTCCTCGCTCAGCAGCCCGGTGCTGCCCGCCGACATCGCGTCCCGGTTCCGCGGCTCGTTCCTGTTCGTCCCGGCACTGCTGCACCGGCTCGGCGAGGCCGTCATCGAGGGCGTCGGCGGCTGCAACCTCGGCAGCCGCAACCTGGACTTCCACTACAACGGCTTCAAGCGGATGGGCGCCACGGTCACCGAGCACGTGGCCGACAACGGCGACGGCATCATCCACATCAAGGCGGGCGACCTGCGCGGCGGGACGCTCTACTGCGACACCCCGTCGCACACCGGCACCGAGAACCTGATCATGGCGGCCGCGCTGGCCCGCGGCACCACGCTGATCAAGAACGCGGCGCTGGAGCCGGAGGTGCTGGACAACATCGCGATCCTGCAGGCGATGGGCGCCAAGATCAGCGGCGGCGGCACCGGGTTCGTCACGGTCGAGGGCGTGGAGGAGCTGACCGCCGTCGAGCACACCGTGATGCCCGACCGGATCGACGCCGGCGTGTTCGTGATGGCCGCCGCGATCACCGGCGGCGACCTGAGCCTCGTCGGCGCCTCGCTGGAGCACCTCGGCGTCGCCGCCGACAAGCTGGAGCAGATGGGGCTGGAGTTCCACCAGCAGGGCGCCGTGCTGCAGGTCCGCCGCGACCGGACGCTCCGCCCGATCAACGTCATCACCGACGAGTACCCGGGCTTCGCCACCGACCTGCAGTCGCCGCTCATGGCGCTGTCCTGCCTCGCCGAGGGCCCGTCCTACATCTACGAGCGGATCTTCGACGGCCGGTTCAAGCTGGCCGGCGAGCTGGCGAAGATGGGCGCCGACATCGAGGTGGACGGCAGCCGGGCGAAGGTGAACGGCCCCCGCGCGCTGCGCGGCGCCGAGGTGGAGGCGCACGACCTGCGCTGCGGCAGCGCGCTCGTCCTCGCGGGCCTCGCCGCGGAGGGCGAGACGACGATCACCTCCGCCTACTATCTCGACCGCGGGCACGCGCACACCGCCGAGCGGCTGTCGCAACTGGGCGCCGAGATCGTCCGCGAAGCCGACTAGGGGCCGGACGGGGCGGGGCCGCGGCCGCGAACGGCCGATTGTGGCCCCGTCCTGACCAACTCCGGGTTCGCACCTGACGGGACGTGTAACGCCGCGTCGCGAAAACCGGGGGCCGAAGAGTTGCCACGCCGCTACACACGGTCATGACATGCGTCCGCACGGCTGCCGGACCGAGCCGCTGACCTGGGAAGAATCCCCATGGCACGCTCCGGTTCGGACGGTCCGTAACGCGGAAAATAATCACCGGAAGTGATCATCCGGCCCGTCCGGACAGATCGTTCGTCTTTCTTGTGCGGCCGGCAGCGACACGTCCGGATTTCGGCCCGCAGGTAAACCAAACCGGTGCCCCAGGGGTCCTTCCTATGCGCGAGAGCGTCAGGAGGGGCCCCTAGCGGCGTTTTAGGGCCTTGCCTTTCAACTTCGGACATCCGAAGATGCTGGATCGAGGCTGCCCGATTGGTGACAAATTACTGACCAGGGGGTCGCGTAGGTTACTTTTTCGCCGCACTCTTGATTCGATTTCGCGTCTGGGCGTCACATCCGGTCGTCCTGACCCGATCTGCCAGCAGAGGGGCTCGAATCGCGAACAGCGGTGCTGGGTCAGAAGGCAGGGCTGACGAGCCATGAGTCGACCGTTGGGCGAGACGTGCGCGAACAGGTGGCCGGGGCGGTGCCCCCGCCGAGAGGACGGACCGGAAGCGAGCGAGCATCGATGACGGCGGCACGAACGGGTTCGGTCACGCCCGATCTCACGATCGGCGTCGTGGGCCCCCACGAGCTGGTGGAACGAGTCATGCTGATGGGCCACGGCCCGACGCCGGTACCGAGCCGGCTGGTCGCCGCCGCGTACCGGGACGAGCAGGAGGCGGCCGACAAGGTCATCCGCCTCGGCTCGGGCGTCGACGTGTGCCTGTTCGCGAGTCCCGTTCCGTACGACTTCGCGCGCAAGGCCGGCGTGCTCACCATGCCCGCGACGTACGTGCCGCTGAACGGCGCCGCCCTCCAGGGCGCCCTCCTGCGGGCGTCGCTCGACGAGCGCTTCGACCCGTCCCGGGTCAGCATCGACGTGCTGGGCCGCGCCGAGGTCGAGGAGGCCTACTCCGAGATCAGTCTCGGCACCGAGCAGGTCCACCTCCGCGAGGAGGCCGCGGGCCCCGGCACGCTGGCCGCGTTCCACGAGCGCCTCTGGCGCCGGGGCGCGACGACCGTCGCGATGACCTGCGTACACGCCACGGCCGAACGCATGGAGATGGCGGGCGTCCCGACGATCCGCGTCCGCCCGACCGGCGCCGCGATCCGCAGCTCCCTGCAGACCGCCGCACTGCTCGGCGCCCACCACCGCCTCGAAGAGTCCCAGCTGGTCGTAGTCCTGGTGGACGTCCCCACGCTCCGCGAGACACCCCGCCGCGTAACGCCCCGCTACTGGCGGGACGAACTCAAGCTCGCGCTGCACCGGGTCCTGCTCCAAGAGGCGCACCGCATGAACGCCTCCGTCTGGCCCCTGGACGACCACAGCTACCTGGTCATCGCGACACGAGGCTCTGTAACGACGTCCACGGAGGGCTTCCGCACCCCGCCGTTCGTGGAACGCGTCCGAGAAGAACTAGGCCTGGCCATCGAAGTCGGCATCGGCATGGGCCGCACAGCCCACGAGGCTGAGAACCACGCCCGCGCCGCCCTTGCCCGCTCCCAGAGCTCCCAGCGCGCCCAAGGCTTCGCCCTCGACCGCGACGGCCGCGCCCTGGTGCCCGCCCCGCGCACACCGCCGCGCACGCAGCCGCAGGCCAAGCCGAAGGGCCTGGAGATCCTGGCCCGCCTGGCCGACAAACTCGGCGACCAGGAACAACCCCTCATCGTGGACGCGGAGAACGCCGGCAAGATGCTCGGCGTGACCCCCCGCACGGCCCGCCGCCTCCTGCGCACCCTGGTCGAGGAGGGCCTGGCCTGGCCCCTCCCCCCGAACCGCACCCCCCAACCGGGCCGCCCCCGCCAGCTCTACCGCCTGATCGTCGAGAAACTGGGCCCCGCCAAGACCCCCTGAGCGGCCCGCCGCGCGTTGTCCGGCCGGACGGTTCTAGTTGCGGTGGGGGAAGGTCCTGGCGACGTCCAGGAAGGCGTCGTTCTCCTGCGGGGAGCCGATGGAGACCCGGGCGCCCTCGCCGTCGAAGGGGCGGACGCTCACGCCCTGAGCGTCGCAGGCGGCGGAGAACTCCATCGTGCGGTCGCCCAGGCGGAGCCAGACGAAGTTCGCCTCGGTCGGCGGGACCGTCCAGCCGTCGGCGAGGAGGGCGCCGCGGACGCGGTCGCGCTCCTTGACCGTGCCCTCGACGCGCTCCAGGAGTTCGTCGGTGGCCTGCAGGGACGCGACGCCGGCGGCCTGGGCGATCGAGTTCACGCTGAACGGCAGGAACGTCTTGCGGATCGCGCCCGCCACCTCGGGGTGCGCGACGAGGTACCCGATGCGGAGGCCGGCGAGGCCGTACGCCTTCGAGAACGTGCGCAGGATCGCGAGGTTCGGGCGGTCGCCGTAGAGGGTGAGCCCGTCCGGGACTTCTTCGTCGCGGATGTACTCGCGGTACGCCTCGTCCAGCACGACCAGGCAGTCGGCGGGGACGCGGTCGAGGAACGCCTCGATCTCGGCGCGGCGGACGGCGGTGCCCGTCGGGTTGTTCGGGTTGCAGACGAAGATCAGCCGCGTCTTCTCCGTGATCGCGTCGGCCATCGCGGCCAGGTCGTGCGTCTCGTCCTTCAACGCCACCTGGACGCCCGTCGCCCCGGACAGCGAGACCAGCAGCGGGTACGCCTCGAACGAGCGCCACGCGTAGACGACCTCGGCGCCGGGCTCGGCGACCGCCTCCAGGAGCATCTGCGTCATCCCGACCGAACCGCAGCCGACGGCGACGTGGTCGGCGGGGACGCCGCAGAAGCGGGCGATCGCCTCGGTCAGCGCCGTCGCGTTGTTGTCGGGGTAGCGGTTGATGTTCCGGGCCGCCTCGCTGATCGCGTCCACGACCGACGGCAGGGGGCCGTGCGGCGACTCGTTGGACGACAGCTTGAACGAGCGGCCCTCGGGTGACACCACGACCTTGCCGGGCTTGTAAGCCACGAACCGGTCGAGGACGGAGCGGAAGCGCGGAGTGGTTGCCTCGGACACCGTTGTCCTCCAGATCGCGTGGGGGTGACTGCCCCTCAGCCTATGCAGCGTTCCTCATCATCCAGCAAACGGCCACGATCCGGACGAACTCCCAGTCGTAGGGGTCCTGCGGCCACCAGCCCCGGTCGAAGGCGTCCTTGGCGAACCCGTGCAGGTAGGCCATCAGCTCGTCCTGGCCGGGGGCGCCGAGTTCATCGCGGAGGGCCGCCACGTGCTGGTCGACGGCCGCCGCGAGGCCGGGGGAGCCGGCCATCTCCGCGACGCCCGCGTCGCCGATGTCCCGGACGAGCAGGCCGAGCGCTTCGTCACCGTTCATAGGGGGCGAAAATAGCAACCGCCGCCCGGTGCGCGCGACGTCGCCCCAGTTCAAGCCCGCCGGCGCGGGGTCACGGCCGGGGGCGGAGCATCGGCGGGCGCAGCTGCTCGGCGTCGCCGCGCCGGTACAGCCGGGCGGGACGGCCGCCGTCGCGGGTCGTGGTGTGCTCGGTGGGGATGAGGAAGCGGTCGGCGCCGGTGACCTTCCGGTGGAAGTTCCGCGGGTCCAGGCTGGTGCCCCACACGATCTCGTACACGCGGCGCAGTTCCGCGACGGTGAACTCGGGCGGGCAGAACGCGGCGGCCAGCGACGTGTACTCCAGCTTCGCCCGCGCGCGCTCCATCCCGTCCCGCAGGATCCGCCGGTGGTCGAACGCGGCCCGGTCGCGGTGGGCGAGCTCGTCCACCGCCGTCCACAGCACCTGCGCGCGGCTGGACGCGGGCAGGTCGGGCGCCAGCCCCAGGTAGGCGACGCTCACCACCCGCTGCCGGGGGTCGCGGTCGGGGTAGCCGTAGGTCGCGAGCTGCTCCAGGTGGATCCGCACGTCCGCGAGCCCGGCCCGCTCCGCCATCAGCCTGGACGCCGCGACGGGCAGGTCCTCCTCGAGCTGGATGAACCCGCCCGGCAGCGACCACGCCCCGTCGTAGGGCGCCCGGTCCCGCCGCCACATCAGCGCGCACAGGCGCTGCTCCCGCACGGTGAGCACGACAAGATCGACGGAGACGGCGAGCCGGGGCACGGACATGCAACGAACTTAGCGGGACCGGCCGCCCCCTGACGCCAGGAAGGCCCGGCGGGGCCGGGCCTTCGCGGGGGGGTGCGGTGTCAGTCCTCCTTGGGGATCTCCACCGCGGGGACGGCCGGGGTCGCGCCGTTGTGGCCGTTGGCGGCGGGCTGGGCGCCGTTCAGGTTGGCGAGCAGCTGGCGGGCGACGCCGAGGCCCGTGCCGCCGAGCGTGAGGGCCTTGGCGAGCATGTCCTCGATGCCCTCGGCGCCGTTCAGCACGACCATGTTGTCGACGTTGCCGAACACGCCCGCGCCGGCCTCGACGATCTGCGGCCACTGCTCGGCGAGCTGCTGGGCGATGACGGCGTCGGTGTTCTCGGCCAGCGCGACCGCACGGGCCTTGATCGCCTCGGCCTCGGCGAGACCCTTCTGCCGGGTCGCGTCGGCCTCGGCCTCACCGAGCAGCCGGATGGCCTCGGACTCGCGCTCGGCCTTCAGCTGGACCTCGGTCGCCGCGGCCTGGGCGTAGGAGATGCGCTCGTCGCGCTCGGCCTCGGCCAGCTTCACCTGCTCGTACGCCTTGGCGTCCGCGGGCTTGCGGACCTCGCTCTCCAGGCGCTTCTCGGTGCGCTCGGCCTCCAGCTCGGCGTTGCGGGTCTCCTTGAGGATGACCTCCTGCCGGGCCAGCTGCGCGGCCTGCTGGACCTGGCCCTCGTACTCGGCCTTCTTCATCTCGGTGTCGCGGATGACCGCGGCGTTCTGCCGCTCGGTCTCCTGCTCGCGCTCGGTGGCCTCCTGGTTGCGCTCGGCCTCGGCGATGCGGGCGGCGGCGGCGACCCGCGCGGCGTGCGGGCGGCCCAGGTTGGCGATGTAGTCGGTCTCGTCGTCGATCTCCTGGATCTGCAGGGAGTCGACGACCAGGCCCAGCTTGCTCATCTCGTCGGCCGCGGAGCTGCGCGTCTCGGAGGTGAGCCGCTCCCGGTTGAGGATCAGGTCCTCGACGGTGAGGTTGCCGATGATGGAGCGCAGGTGGCCGGTGAACAGCTCGTGGATCGCGCCGTCCATGGACGACTGCTGCTCCAGGAACCGCCGCGCCGCGTTGGCGATCGAGACCAGGTCGTCCCCGACCTTGTAGATGACCACGCCGCGCACCTTGACCGGGATGCCCTGCTGCGTCACGCAGTTCACTTCGAGGTTGGCGGCGCGGCTGTCGAGCTGCAGCCGCCGCGACACCTGGAAGCCGGGCAGGACGGACGTCCCCTTGCCGGTCACGATCTTGAATCCGAGGCTGTCCACGCCGTCGATCGGCTTGGACTTGGCGCCGAGCCCGGAGATGATCAGAGCCTCGTTCGGCTCGGCGACCCGCCAGACCATCTTGAACAAGACGATCAACAGGATGATGGCGACGACCACGCCGATCGCCACGGCGAGCACGGGCATGCGGCCTCCTCTTCACATTTCGGTGCGGCCGGCCCACGGGGCCCGCCCGCGTTTCCCCTCAGACGCACGGGGTGACCGTTCGGTTCTCCTCCGGGATGGCCTCTTTGTGCCAGTCTGGGACGTGCGGCCCTACTGGGGCAGGGCCGGCGCCACGTACACCGTCCGGGGCGGGTGGTGCTCGACGACCACGATGATCGTCCCGACGCCGATCTCGTCCTGCGGGTTCACCGGGTGCGCGTAGAACGCCTCGACACCGCCCCTGATGGGGATCATGACCTCCCCGACGAGTCCCGGCCCGATCCGGCCGGTCACCCGGCCCTCCTTACCGATCAAGGACACCCCCGCTGGGAACGACACGCCCGGGACACACGTCCCGTGTAAGGCGAACAGTATCCGCTCCGCGAGACGCTCCACGAGCCGCGTGACTCAGGGCAGGACGCGTTCGGCCCGGTCGCGCGCCTCGCGCGCCAAGCGCTCGGCGTCCGCGCGGGTGACGGCCGGGCCGAAGACGGTGACGGTGGCGAGGTAGTGGCGGCCGCGGAAGACCACGTACCAGGTGCGGGACCGGGCGCCGCCGCTGGTCGTGGACACCCCCACCGTGCGGGACCCCTCGCCGATCTCGCCCTTCGGCGCCTCCACGACGCGGTGCTCCGCCCAGTTCGAGCCGATCTTGGTGCGGAACTTCAGGCAGCCGGACGGGACGCGGGCGTTGACCTGCTTCTCGGCGTCCGCGGCGGACATCCCCATGAGCGTCTCGGTGGCGGTCTGCCCGGCCGCGCCGGTGAACGAGACGAGCGCGGCCGGGACGTCGCCCGCCACGGTGCCGCCCGGACGGTCCGTCCCGCAGCGCGGCTTGTCGAGGGTCGCCTCGCGCTGCAGCCTGGCGGCGTTCTGGATGGCCTTCAGCGACCCGTACTCCCCGGAATCGGGCTCCCCGGCCCGCCGGTAGCCGGGCGCCTCGGCGAGCAGCGCCTGCGCGAGCTGGTCGGAGGTGTAGCCGATGCCCGCCACCTCCGCGCGGGCGGTGCTGCGCACCTCCCGGGCGCGCTCACCGCCGCCTCCGCCGCACGCGCTCGCGGCAGTGGCCGTCACCAACAGGACGATCGGGAGGATCCTGGACGCCATGGCCGCGACACTACGGCCCGCACCCCCACCAACACCCCCGGCGACACACCTTCTCCGCCAACCCGGCGGACGACGGCCGGCCCGACACCGCGAGGCCGGGCGGCGCGAGACCGGGCGGCGCGGCTCAGGTCTGCTGCTCGGCGCGCTCGTTGTACTCGGCGGCGTAGTCCTGGCCGGACATCTTCTGGATGGTCTCGACGATCTCGTCGGTGATCGCGCGGCGGGCCTTGGCCGGGGGGAGGTCGCCGTAGTGGGAGAAGTCCATCGGCGGGCCGATCCGCACGGTGGGGCGGGGGCCGAAGACGCGCGGGAAGGCGGCGCCGATCGGCTGGATCTTCTCGGTGCCCTCCAGGGCGACCGGCAGGACGCGGGCACCGGACTCCAGGACGAGCCAGCCGACGCCGGTCCGGCCGCGGTAGAGGCGTCCGTCCGGGGAGCGGGTGCCCTCGGGGTAGATCGCGAAGGCGCCGGCGTTGTCGAGGACCTCGGCGGCCTGCTCCAGGGCGCCCATCGCGGCGCGGCGGGCGCCGCGGCGGACCGGGACGTGCCCGAGGTTGGTGAGGAACCAGCGGACGAAGCGGTTCTTCAGCCCGCCGCCCTCGAAGTAGTCGGCCTTGGCGATGTAGGTGACCGGGCGCGGCACGGCCAGCGGGATGATGAAGCTGTCGATGAACGACAGGTGGTTGCTGGCCACGATCAGCGGCCCGTAGCTCGGCACGTTCTCACCGCCGACGACGCGGGGCCGGAATAGCAGCCAGAGGATCGGACGCACCACGCGCGTCATGAACGTGTAGAACACCCAGCCTCCTGAATTTCGCCACCGCCACTGTAACCTCTGCGCCGATCCGGGCCGGGGTCAGTGTCCGCCTTTCGCGCCGGGAGGCGGGTAAGAAATGGTCCAAGCCCAGGTCAAGTCCTGTCCGAGTGACATTGGACGCCATTTCTTACCGTCCAGTAAGTTTCTCTTGAGTAAGTTATTGCGCTCGTTTCCCGGAGGTCCCCGGACGCATCCGGACGGCCCGGACGCCGCGTCGGGTAGAGTCTGCACGTGGGACCGGCCGGACGTCCGGGGCGGCGTTACGGTCCGGGGCGCGGGCTCGGTGACCGGTCCCCTTTCCCGGTGAGAGCTTGGAATGCGGGCACGGGTGCGCAATCCTGAGGAGTCACCTGAGATGGCCGGGTACGACCGGATGGGCGTGAGGTGACCATGGACTTCGACATCAGCCTGATGCGGGACGACCGCTGCACGGTCGTCCGTGTCCAGGGCGACATCGACGTGGTGTCCAGGACGCGCTTCGAGGAGACCCTCTTCGAGGTCGTCGACACCGAGGAACCGATGGTCGTCGACATGCGCGAGGTCACGTTCTGCGACTCGACCGGACTGAACGCCCTCGTCGCCGCCAACCGCCGGGCCGGCGAGCGCGGCGGGCACATCGCGCTGGTGGCGCTGCCGCCGCGCGTCCAGCGGGTCTTCCGCATCACGGGCATCGACAAGTACATCCCGATCTACGACACGCTGCGCGAGGCGATCGTCGCGTTCCCGTCCACGACCACGCCCTGACCGCTCAGCACGCCCCGACGGGGTCAGGTACAGCCCTCGAACTGCGGGACGCTCGTCGTCAGCTTCAGCCCCGACCTGCCGAACCACTGGGTGAGCAGGCGCTGCGCGGTGCCGTCCTGGTACATGGCGGTGATGGCCCGGTTGACCTCCTCGCAGCCCCGCAGGTCGCCCTTCTTGAGCCCGACGCCGTACTTCTCGTCGGTGAACGGTGCGTTGATCATGCGCCCGGGGCGGCCGGCGGCGAACCCGGCGAGGATCAGGTCGTCGGTCGACACGGCGTCGAGCGTCCCGGCGGCGAGGGCGTCCATGCAGGCCCCGTAGGTGCCGACGGTGACGGGCCGGGCGGCGACCTTGCGCTCCTCGATGACGCGCCGCCAGGAGTTGGAGCCGGTCACCTCGCAGATCCGCTTGTCCTTCAGGTCGCGGACGTTTTTGATGGACGCGGCGTCCGCGCGGACGAAGGTGTCCTGGTGGGCGACGTAGTAGGGGCCGCCGAAGGTGACCTTCATCTTGCGCTTCGCGGTGATCGAGTACGTCGCGACGATCATGTCGACGGTGCCCTTCGCGAGCGCCTCCTCGCGCACGGACGAGTTCGTCGTCTTCCACGTGATGCGGCTCTTCGGCACGCCCATCTTCCCGGCGATGTAGGTGGCGACATCGACGTCGAAGCCCTCGTACGTCCCGTCCGGGCGCTTGACGCCGAGCGCCGGCTGGTCCGCCTTCACGCCGATGACGAGGGAGTCCTTGTCGGCCGCCGACTCCTCCTCGGTGCCGCCGAGGCCGCAGCCCGCCAGCACCGCCGCGGCCAGGACGGCGGCGACGGCTCGGGTACCGCGCATGGCTTGCTCTCCTCCGGTCACGGTCAGCGGAACTCGGCCAGCCGGGGGCGGACCCCCGCCAGGACCAGCAGGGCGATCAGGGCGGCGCCGGCGGCGGGCACGGCGTTCCAGCCGCGCAGCCCGCCGTCCGCGTCCCTGATCGCGTCGTCGAAGGCGTCCTGGTGGACGGCCGTCAGCAGGCTGAGGGCCTTGTCGTAGTTGTCGAAGTCGTGGATGGCGCCGGACGTCCGCCCCATCCGCAGGTCGATCGCCCCGGACCGGTTCCCCGACGACGCCAGCCGCCGCATCTCGGCGTCGTTGCGCTGGACGGTCCGGTACGCCGCGAGCACCGCCCCGAGGGCGTCGGCCTCGCGGCCCCTGTCGACCGTGCGGGCCTCGTCCCCGAAGAAGCCGAGGAACGGCACGGCGCCCTTGCCCGGTTTGTAGGGGGCGACCTTCTGCTCCAGGCCCGCGTAGTAGTTCTCCAGGTTCACCGGCTTGTCGCCGAGGTCCGGGTAGATCACCGACAGGGACTTGTCGAGGTAGGTCTGCTCGTAGGTGTCGGCGCGGCCCGGGTCGAGGAGGTAGCGGCTCTCGTCGGCGAACGCGCTGTGGCTGATCGCCCGCGCCCGCGACAGCTGGAGGATCGAGTCGAACCCGTCCTCCTTCGCCTTCTTGATGTGGCCCGCGTGCGCGGTCAGCAGGCCCGCGCCGACCGCGGTGAGCACGACCGTGCCGAGCGTCGCGAGCACCAGCGCCGGGTTGAGCAGGCGGCGGAACGTCCGGGCCAGGTACAGCTGCGTCGCGATCAGCAGGAGCAGCGCGATCAGGCCGGTGAGGGCGACCCAGGCGCGTCCCGCGAGCACCGCCGACCGCTTCGTCTCATACGACTGCCGGACGTGCGCGCCGCTGTCCAGCGTGATGTTGTACGCCTTCGGCAGCAGTTGCAGCTTCATCAGGTCGGACGCCTGCCGGTAGGCGTCGACGACCTGCGGCGGCAGCTCGCCCGCCGCGTGGTCGGACTGCGCGTCGAGCTGCATGGCCTGGCCGACGAGCCGCTCGTACTTGCCGAGGCCGTCCAGCACCTCCTGGACGGTCCGCTTCAGCGCCGGGTCGCGCCCGGCGAGCTGCGCGGCCTGCACCGCCGCCGCGTCCGCCTCCGCGCGGCGCATCTCGTACACGCGCAGCGAGTTGTCGTAGCCGATGCCGAGGTTGTGCTCGCGCCCGATCAGCAGGATGTTGGACACCTGCGCGTCCATGTCGCTGAGCGCGAAGTACAGCGTGCCGGTCGCGACGACCTGCGGGCCCGCGTCGTGCCCGATCGTCTGGACGGAGTCGCGCGCGTTCCCGACCGACACGGTGAGGACGGCCAGCAGCGCGACGAGCGCGGCGAGGCACAGCACCACATGCGCGCGGATGCGGCCCGGGATCGTCTTCAGCCAGCGGCCGCGCAGGAACGTCCGGAGGCGGCCGCCGCGCGGGCCGGGCGGATCGGCGGGCATCCGGGCGGGCGGCCGGGGCGGCGGGGCCGGGTCGAGCCGCGGGCCGGGCGTCCGGGGAGCGGGAGCCGCCGGCTGCGCGGGACTCATCGTCATGGCGGGCCTTCCTGCAGGGACAGCGTGATGGTCGTCCAGACGCCCACATGGATGCGGTCGCCGTCGGCCATCGGCACCGGCGCGTTCACCGGGATCGGCGCGGTGCCGCCGTTCACCGTCGTGCCGTTCGTCGAACCGGGGTCGACGAGGGTCCAGGTGCCGTCGGGCCGCGCCAGCAGGACGGCGTGCAGATGCGACACACCGGGGTCCTCGGGCGGCGCGCCCAGGTCGATCTCCGGCACGATCCCCCGGGACGCGCTGCGCCGCCCGATCCGGACCTGCCCGCCGGCCAGCGGGACCCGCCGCTCCGGGCAGTACGGCGGGAACGCGAGGCCCGCCGCGTCCTCGCCCATCTCGGCGACGACCGTGTCGAAGTAGGCGCGGTCGGCGGCGACCAGCGCGGACGGTCCGGGCTGCGCGGGCTGGGCGGCCGGGGAGCTGCCGGTGCGGGGCTGCGGCACCAGCGGCACCGCCCGCGCCGCACGGTCGATGCCCAGCTCGACCGTGTAGCGGGTGCCGGTGTCGAAGTCATAGCCGTCCACCTCGCAGAAGCGGCCCGAGCGCGGCGTCCCGCAGTGCGGGCACGCCGGCGCCTCCGCCGCGGGCGGGGACGCGCCGGGCGGGGGCGAGGCCGGGGCCGGGGGCGGGGCGCCGATGGGGTCGCCGCAGACGTCGCAGCGGCCGGTGCCTCGGGAGGTGTGCCCGCGCGGGCAGATCGGCATGGGCCTCAGCCCCCGGCCTTGCCGTCGTCGCCCTGCCGGGTCCGGACGGTCCGGACGGAACGGGTGTCGAGCGACATCTCGTCCGCCTTCGACACGTCCCGTTTCAGCCGGACGGTCCCGTTCGCCTCGTCGACGACGTCCACGACGCGGTCGAGCAGACCGGAGATCTGCGCGTTGCCGACCTCCCGCGCCAGGACGACCGCGCGCCCGAGCCGGGCGGTCGCGCGGTCCTCGTCGCCCTCGCGGCGCGCCTCCAGGCCCTCCTGGATCGCCGCGGCGAGTTCCGACTGCCCGGTGTGGTGCGCGACCCGGCCGTTGATGCGGGTCGAGTGGGCCTCGTCGTCGGTCCACTCGGCGAGGACGTTCCCGGACGCGAGCACCTCGTCGCCCGCAAGCAGCTTCACCCACGCGGCGCGCATCTGCCGTCCGACGTCGCCGGGCTGCACCTCGACGCACACGTGGTACTCGCGGGACTCGCTCCCCCACGCGCCGAGCGGGTAGTCGCCCGTCTGCGTCCCCGACTCGACCCGGCGGCCGGTCAGGTCCTCCACGGCCGGGACCATCTGCTTCACGAACCGGAGCCGCGCCTGCTGCGGCGTCCACACGCGCATCGTCACGTCCGCGATCTCCTTGCTCATCGCGGCCCGCGCCATCGCCAGGAAGTCGGCCTCCAGGTCGGCGGGGTCGGGGACGTCCAGGAACCCGCCCAGCAGCGCCGAGCTGATCTTGCGCAGCTCGGCGACGTCCCAGTCGGTGCCGACGCCGCGCGCGTCGCACAGGAACCGGCCCTCGCACGCCCGCAGCGCCGCGTCCAGCTCCGCGGCCGGCTCGTGCTGGTTCTTGCCGTCGGTCAGCAGGATGGCGTGCCGGACGGCGTCGTCGTACCCGGTGAACAGGCGTTCGGCGAGCCGCAGCCACGACCCGATCGCCGTCCCGCCGGCCGCCTCCAGCCGTCCGATGGCGCCCACCGCGCCGCGCCGGGACGCCTCGTCCGCCGGGACGAGCCGCTCCCCCTGCGGGTAGATCATCCGCGGCCGGTTCGCGCCCGCGACCACCGCGAAGTGGACGCCGTCGCGCAGCACGTTCACCGCCGCCCGCGCGGCCCGCTTCGCCGCGGCCATCTTCCCCCGGTACGACATCGACCCGGACGTGTCGATCAGGATGATCTCCGCCGCCGGGGCGCCGCCGCCGCCCGCGGAGCGCGCCGACACGCCGACGATCGCGTGCATCTCCCGCCCGCCCGCCGGAAGGTAGGCGTTCTGGTCGACGCGGACGGTGAACTCCGGAAACCCGCTCATCTGCCCCGCTCCCCAACCGGCGGTGGACAGGGGATCACCGCCGCCGTGACATTGTCGCGGCCGCCCGCCTCCAGCGCCGCCCGCAGCAGCCGCCGCGCCGCGCCCAGCGGGCCGCCCGCGCCGCCCAGCGCCACCGCCGCGAGGTCCGCCGCCTCCGGCAGGTCGTTCCACAGCCCGTCGCTGCACACCACGACCAGCCCCGGGACCGTCGGGCGGAACGCCGCCACATGCGGCTCGACGGGCCCGGCGTCCGCGCCCAGCCACGCCGTGATCATGTGCGCCCGCCGGTCGGCCCACGCCTGCGCGGCGCTCATCGCGCCCTGCTCGACCATGGTCGCGGCCCATGAGTCGTCCCTGGTCAGCAGGCGCGAACCCGCTTCGGACAGCCAGTAGGCCCGGCTGTCGCCGACCCACCCGACCGTCACACCGGCCGGGTCCGCGATGGCCGACGCGAACGTGCACGCGGGCGCCGCGTCCGGGCCGCGGGCGAGCCCGGCCACGACCTCGGCCGCCCGCTCCGCCGCCGCCCGCGTCGCGCCCTGCGGATCCATGCCGACCGACACCCGTCCGGTGAGCACGGCCAGCGCCGCGTCGGCGGCCCGCCGCGCCGCCTCCCGCGACCCCGGCGCCGTGGCGACCCCGTCGCACACCACCGCGCACGCGCCCTGCGGCAGCCGCGCGATCGCGACCGCGTCCTCGTTGCGCTTGCGCCGCAACCCGCGATCACTGACCGCTGCCCCGGCCGGCCCCAGGTCGACTTCGCCCTGCCCCGGCCCGTCCGGCTGCCGCAACCCGCACCGCTCACAGAACCCGTCCACCCCCACGGCCACCCCACCACAATCCCCGCACCCCGCACGGCCTGCGAAGGACGCAACACCTGCGCCGGACACGGGGCCCGCAGCGGGGGCGGCGTGCGTGGGTGGGGCGGCGTGCGTGCTCGTTGTGCGGGGGATGGGCGGGGGCGGGGGGATCGAACCGGGGGCGGGGGTGCCGCATTGTTCGCAGAAGCGGTCGCGGGTCAGGGCGGGCTCGCCGCAGGTGCGGCAGGCGGTGGCGGGGGTGCGCTGGTCGGTGGTCATGGTCAGAAGAGCGTCCTCGGGCGGACGGCGTTGGCGCGTTTCACCATCGCGTGCCGGTGTCCGGCGCCGTCGGCGAGTTTGGCGAGGACGCGGTAGGTCTCCTCCAGCTTGGCGCGCAGGGCCGACTCGTCCAGGTCGGTGCCGAGGATCTGCCGCTGGAACCCGGCCGGGATGGGGGTGCGGGCGGCGCGGAGCCAGGCGAGGGCGGCCTCCAGGACCTCGGCGGTGAACGCGGCGGCCCGTTCGGTGTCGAGGCGCAGGGACGCGAGGCGGCGGCCCGCCTCGGCGAGCGCGGGCGCGTTCAGCTCGCCGGGGTTGCGGCCCCGGACGGCCGTGGCGACGGCCGTGAGCTGCGCGGCGAGGTAGTGACTGGAGATCCGGGGGACCGAGTCGAGGACGCGTTCGGCGGCGGCCCGGTCGCCGGCGGCGAGATACGAGCGGGCCAGGCCGAACGCGGCGCTGACGTGGGTCGGGTCGGTGCGCCAGACGATCTCGTAGAAGTGGCTGGCGTTGCCCATGTCGCCGAGGGTCTCGTAGCAGAACGCGAGCGCCAGCTTGGGCGCCTGCTCGCCCGGCGCGAGGTCGTAGAGGTCGTTGAAGACGGCGGCGGCCTCGGCGGCCCGTCCGCCGGCGAGGGCGCGGACGCCCCGGTACCAGTCGACGCGCCAGTCGTCCGGCGCCTCGGCCGAGATCTCCCCGAGCAGGCGGGCGGCGCCGTCGAGGTCGCCCAGCTCGATGCGGACGCGCAGCAGCGCGAGCCGCACCTCCCGGGACGGGACGGGCGCGGAGCCGAGCGCGGCGGCCAGGTCGCCGGGGTCGCGGGCGGCGAGCCCGGCGAGGAACGCGGCGGCCGGGTCGAACGCCGACACCAGCGGGACGGGCAGCGCCGCCGCCGCGGCCGCCGGCTCCAGCGGCGCCAGGATCGTCGTGTTCTCCGGGTCGGCGACGATCTCGGCCCCGGCGGTGTGCTGCTCCGGCCCGAACAGCGGCGACGGCGCGGGCCGCGGCCGTCCGTCCTCGGCGGACAGGACCTCGCGCAGCACGCCGGTGAGCTGCTCGGCCATCTCGGCGGCGCTCTGGAACCGGCGGGACGGGTCCGGGTGCGTGGCGCGCCGCAGCAGCCGGTGGTAGGACTCGTGCCGCTGGAACAGCGCGACCTCGTCGCGGGGCGGCAGGCTGCGCAGATGCCGTCCGGTGTAGCCGCGGAACGGGAAGCTGAGCACGGCGAGCGTCCGGCCCACGGTGTAGAGGTCGGAGGTGACCGACGGGCCCTGCGAGCCGATCTCCGGGGACTGGTAGCCGGGCGTCCCGAAGATCGGGCTGTCCACGTCGAAGGCGCGCCGCACGCCGCCGAGGTCGATCAGCTTGAGCTGCTCCTCGGACTGGATCGCGTTGTCCGGCTTGAAGTCGCAGTACAGCAGCCCGACGCCGTGCAGGTAGCCGAGGGCGCTCAGCACCTCAAGCCCGTAGGCGATCACCTGGCCGAGCGGCAGGGACGCCTGGTCGCCGTGGTCGGCGCGGACGCTCAGCAGGATGTCCTTGAGGGAGCGCCCGCCGACGTACTCCATCACGATGTAGCCGGAGTCGCCGTGCCGGACGAAGTTGTAGATCTTGACGATGTTGGGGTGCTCGACCTCGGCGAGGAACGCGCGCTCGGCGGTCGCGGCGGCGAGGGAGTCGGCGTCCCCGGTGTCGAGCAGGCCCTTCAGGACGACCCACCGCTCGCTGACGTTGTGGTCGCGGGCCAGGTACACCCAGCCGAGCCCGCCGTGCGCGAGGCAGCCGAGCACCTCGTACTGCCCGCCGACCAGCTCGCCCGCGTGCAGCTTCGGGGTGAACGAGAACGGGTGCCCGCAGCTGCGGCAGAACCCCTCGGTGCGGCCGGGCCTGCCGCCCCGGCTCCGCCCGACCTTCTCGTCGCAGCGGCTGCAGAAGCGCCGGTTCTCCGGCACCTCCGGGTTCTCCATGATCGCGGACGCGGGGTCGCGGGTGGGGACGGGCGGGACCTCCACGAGGCCCGCGCCGAGCATCCCGCGCCTGGTCGAGCCGCTGGAGCCGGTGCCGCGGGTGCCGCCGCGCGACGCCGTCCGGCCGGACCCGACCGTGCCGCGGCCGCTGCCCGCCGAACTCCCGGACGTGCCGCCGGGCCCGGTGCCCCTGCCCGGCCCCGGCTCCCTGGCCGTCGGCGGCGCGAAGGGCGTCTGCCGCGTGACCGGAGCCGGTGTCGGGGCGAGCGCCTGGGCCGGAACCCGCACCGGCGCCGCCCTCGTGTACCCCACCCTCGCCGCCGCCTCGGGAACGGCGGGCTGGGGGACGGCGGGCGGGGGGACGGCAGGCGCGGGAACGGCGGGCGGGGGAACGGCGGGCGGGGGAACGGCGGGCGCGGGCGCGGGGTCGGGGGCGGGGGCCATGCCGCAGACGTCGCAGAAGCCGTCCGGGTCGATCGCGCCCGTGCAGCCGGGCTGGGTGCATCGGTTCATCGCCGCGTCCCCGTCTCGCTCTCGCTCGCCCTGATCGCCTGCTGGAACTCCGCGAGCAGCGCGGTGGCCCGGCGCAGGTCGCAGGGCGCCGTCCACAGCGTCTCGCGGGCGTCGCCGTACAGCGCGCCGAGCCGCTCGTCCTCGATCAGGCCGAGGCGCGCGGCCTTGGCCCGGTACGCCTCCAGGCGCCCGCGCAGCTCGCCGCGCCGGTCCAGCAGGCCGGCACTGAGACGCAGCTCGCCGCGGGCCCGTTCCAGCGCCTCCTCGGCGGCGCGCTCGAGCTCGGCGAAGCGGCCCGCCATCTCCACCCAGCGGCCCGCCTCGCGGAGCCGCTCCAGCGCGGCGATCCGGTCGCGGAGCGCGGTGCCGAGCCCGGCGGCCGGCGCGGGCAGGTTCGGCGAGTGGATCTTGGCGAGGACGATCGTGTACGCCTCGTGGGCCCGCCGCTCGGTCCGCTCGGTCTCCTCGATCACGGCGGTGACGCGGGCGAGGAGGTCGGCGTACTCGTCCCGCATCCGGGCGACCCCGGCGAGCTCGTCGCCGAGCGTGGTCAGCACGGCGCGGACGCGGTCGAGGCGGCCGGTGTCCGGATGCCCGTTCCGCACGAACGACAGCGGGTCGGTGCGGACGAGCCGGCCCAGCGCGGTCAGCTCCCGCCCGACCCGGTCCAGTTCGGGGTGGCGGGTGCCGTCCAGCGAGTGCGCCAGCCGGGTCGCCGTCCGCCAGCTCTCCTCCGCCTGCTCCAGCGGCATCAGCAGCGCCGTCCAGGCGGTGTCGGCGGCGGCGACCTCCTCGGCGACGAACTTGTAGGCGTCCGACATCATCGCCACCGCCTCGTCCAGGGTGATCCGCCGCTCCTGCGGGCCGAGCAGGGTGCGGTGCTCCAGCGGGATCTCGCCGTCGGGCAGCTCCACCGCGCAGCCCGCGAGCAGCCCCGACAGCTCGGTCAGCGCCGCGACGTCCGGGCGCGGCGACCGTCCGCGCAGCTCGCACGCCGCCTCCAGGACGCGCTGGTAGGCGTCGAACAGCAGCCACAGCGTCGCCAGCCGGGACTGCGCGTCCTCCCAGCGCCGCCACGTCTCGCCGGTGAGCCGGGCGCCCTTGAGCAGCCGGATTCCGGGCTGGTCCTCGAGTTCGACCAGGGACGCGGCGATGCGTTCGCGCTCGTCCCGCAGCTTTCCCAGGGCATGGTCGACGCCTTCACGACTCATGGGCGCGGCGGCCCCGGCCCCGCTCTGGTCCAACGTCTGCCCCGCGATCGCTTCTCCGGTCCCCCGAGCATGCCCTCTGGCGGCGCCGGTCTGGGAGCACGGACCGGTCCACTATCGGACGTACGCTCTCATACAAGTGTGATCCGTGACACTAACCGAGACAAGGCGCTTTCGCCCACGCCCGCCGCATTTCGCGTGCCGTCCCGCTCGTGGACGTCGACAGCCGCCCCGTACCCTTTCCACCGGGAACGTCGTTGTGCCGAGTGACGTTACGACAGGTAGTTCGTCTACGAGAGGAGTGGTGAGTCCGCGGTGTCGGACCCCAGTCATAGACCCGGTGCCTCATGGTGAGCGCGGCACTGGGCGTACTAGCAGTGATCCTTCTCACCGCCGCGACCGGGTATTTCGTCGCGCAGGAGTTCGCCTACGTCGCCGCCGACCGCGCGACGCTGGAGCAGGCCGCCGAACGCGGCGACACATCCGCCAAGAGGGCCCTGAAGGTCATCAGCAGGGTCTCGTTCATGCTCTCGGGCGCGCAGCTCGGCATCACGATGACGACCCTGGTCGTCGGGTTCATCGCCAAGCCCGCCCTCGCCGAGCTGATCCAGCCGCTGCTGGACGTCCTGGGCGTCCCCGCGGGGGCCACGGGCGCGATCGCCCTCGCGACCGGCTTCGTCCTGGCGACGCTCATCCAGATGCTTCTGGGCGAGCTGTTCCCCAAGAACCTCGCGCTGGCGCGCGCCGAATCGCTCGCGCGCGCCCTGGCCGCGTCCACCCTGGTGTACCTGACCATCGCCGGGCCGGTGATCCGGCTGTTCGACCGCGCGGCGGAGCGCCTGCTGCGCGCCGTGGGCGTCGAGCCCGTCGAGGAGCTGCACAGCGGCGCGACCCTTGAGGAGCTCGGCGACATCATCGGCAAGTCGCACAGCGCCGGGCACCTGCCCGCCGACCTGTCCGGCCTGCTGGAGCGCGCGCTGTCGTTCGGCGACCTGACGGCGGACGAGGTCATGGTGCCGCGCCCGCAGGTCCGGACGCTGCCGTCGACCGCGACCGCCGCCGACCTGATCGCGCTGATCCGGGAGACCGGGCACAGCGCCTACCCCGTCTACGGGACGGAGGTCGACGACGTGATCGGCGTCGCGGGCGTCCGCGAGGTCGCCGACGACACCCTCGACCCGGCCACCCCGGTCGGCGACATCGCCCGGCCGGCGCTGCTCGTCCCCGGCAGCCAGCCGCTGTACGGGGTCATCGAGCACATGCGCGACTCCCGGCAGGAGTTCGCCTGCGTGGTGGACGAGTACGGCGGCCTCGCCGGCATCCTCACCTTCGAGGACGTCGCCGAGGAGCTCGTCGGGGAGATCACCGACGAGACCGACGGCCTGGCGGAGGCGCCGACGTCCGGCCCGGACGGGTCCTGGCTCGTCGACGCCGGCATGCGCATCGACGAGGTCGGCCGCCTCACCGGGCTCGACCTGCCGGAGGGCGACGCCTACGACACGCTCGGCGGCCTCGTCATGGCCGAGCTGCGCCGGCTCCCGTCCGCCGGGGACCGGCTCACCGTCGACGTCGACGCCGGCTCCGTCGAACTGGAGGTCATGAGCGTGGCGCGCCGCGTCGCCGAGAAGATCCTGATCAGGGCGGCGCCCGTGCCGCCGCCGCGCACGGCGCCTTCGGTGCCCTCGCCCCCGACGTCGGTGGAGGTGTCATGAACCCGCTGCCGTCGCTGCTGATCACCGTGCTGCTGCTGATCGGGAACGGCTTCTTCGTCGCGTCCGAGTTCGCGCTGGTCGCGGCCAACCGCTCGCAGCTCGAACGCGCCGCCGCCACGGGCAGCCGGCCGGCCGTCGCCGCGCTCGCCGGGGTCCGGGAGCTGTCGCTGATGCTCGCGGGCGCGCAGTTCGGCATCACCATGTGCTCGCTGGGCCTCGCGATCGTCACCGAGCCCGCGTTCGAGCACTTCCTGGAACCGCCGCTGCACGCGCTCGGCGTCCCCGAGGCGGGCGTGAAGGCCATCGCGCTCGGCACCGCGCTCGCCGTCGTCACGTTCCTGCACATGGTCATCGGGGAGATGGCGCCGAAGTCGTGGGCGATCACGCACCCGGAGCGATCCGCGCTGATCCTGGCGCTGCCGTTCCGCGCGTTCGCGAAGGTGTCCCGGCCGATCCTGTCGGCGCTGAACTCGACGACGAACGCGCTGCTGCGGCTCTTCCGCGTCACGCCGAAGGACGAGCTGGACAGCCACACCGACCCGGCCCGGCTCAGCCACCTGGTCGGCGAGTCGCGCCGTCTCGGCCTCATCGGGCGGCACGACCACGAACTGCTCCGCCGCGCCATCTCCGCGCGGGAGGCGACCGTCGGACGGCTCGTCGTGCCCGCCACGTCCGTCACCACGATCGGCGCGGACGCGACCGCCGCGCAGATCCGCCGGACGGCCACGGCCAGCGGGCACAACCGGCTGCTCGTCCAGGCCGGGGACGGTGCGATGACCGGGATCGTGCACGTCCGCGCCGCCATCACCGAGCCCAACGGGGACCGGCGCGCGGACGATCTGGCGCACCCCGCGCCCGTCCTGACGGCGGAGACGACCGTCCTGGACGCGGTGAGCCGCATGCGCCGGGCCCACGCCCAGCTCGCCGTGGTCAACGACGAGCGGGGCGAGTTCACGGGCATCGTCACCCTGGACGACCTCCTGGCGGAGCTACTGGCGACCAACCCGCACTGACGGCGAGCCCGCACTGACAAGGCGGCCGCACCGGCACAGGCCGCGTACCTGCGACGACAGCGCAGTTGTCGAGGTGCTGCAACGGGCTTTGTGGTTCATCGTGGACACATGAGCGCACACGGGCACGGCCACGGGCACGGGCACGGGCACGGGCATGGCCACGGGCACCGGCGCGGTCGGATCGGGCGCCTCAGGCACATCCTGCGGCCGCACTCCCACGAGGCGGCCGACAAGGTGGACTCGGCGCTGGAGGCGAGCGCCCAGGGCATGCGCGCCCTGTGGATCTCACTGGTCGGCCTGGGCGCGACCACCGTCCTCCAAGCGGCGGTGGTCGCGTTCACCGGTTCGGTGGCGCTGCTGGGCGACACCCTCCACAACGCGGCGGACGCGCTCACGGCCGTCCCGCTGGGCATCGCGTTCGTGCTGGGCAGGCGTCCGCCCACCCGCCGCTACACCTACGGCTACGGGCGCGCCGAGGACCTGGCGGGCGTCTTCATCGTCGTGGCCATCGCCGCGTCCTGCATCGTCGCCGGATACGCGGCCGTCGAACGCCTCACCCATCCACAGCCTGTGGAACATCTGCCGGCCGTGGCGGGGGCCGCCCTGGTCGGCTTCCTGGGCAACGAACTGGTGGCCCGCTACCGCATCCGTGTAGGACGGCGCATCGGCTCAGCGGCCCTCGTCGCCGACGGCCTCCATGCACGCACGGACGGTTTCGCGTCCCTGGCCGTTCTCTTCGGCGCGGGCGGCATCGCCCTGGGTGCCCCCTGGGCCGACCCGGTAGTGGGACTGCTCATCACTGGCGCGATCTCGGTCGTCCTCTGGCAGACGGCCCGCGAGGTCTGGCGCCGCCTCATGGACGCCGTGGACCCCGCCCTGGTCGACCGCGCCGAAACAGCCCTCGCCGCAACACCGGGCGTACTCGCGGTGGGCGACGTCCGCCTCCGCTGGATCGGCCACAACCTGCGCGCCGAATGCGACGTCGTCGTGGACTCCGCCTGCACCCTCGTCCGCGCCCACCAGGTGGCCGTGGACGCCGAGCACAGCCTCCTGCACGCGCTGCCGCGCCTCGGCGGCGCCCTCGTCCACCCCGACCCCGAGGCCCGCGACGGTGAAGATCATCACGCCGCCCTCGCAGGCCACCGCTGATCCCCGACCTGTGAGACGTTAGTCCTGGGCAGATGGGGAAATTACGCCCCGGACGGGCGATCTGGGACGGGATGACGTCGTGAAGCAGCCGGCAGACACCAACGAGCCTGACGAGCAGCACCCTGAGGAGACCCCACTCACGGAGGAGACCCCACCCGCCGAGGACACTCCATTCGCCGAGCTGGTCGAGAGCGTCTACGCGCCGCTGAGCGAGTTCTACGAGGGGCTCGACGCGCAACTGAGGGAGGAGCCCGAGGACGTCCCGCCGGTCGGCTGGGCGCCGCACATCGCGGCCTTGCGGGCCCTGCGCGACGGCCAGATCGCAGGCGACTGGGAGACGCTGGCCCGGTTCCTGGTGGCCCCCGGATCGCTGGACGAAACGGACACCCTGCGCCTGATCCACGTGGAGGAGGGCGGCGAGGCCGAAGCCGTCCGCAAGGCCATCAAGGAACTCACGGCGTCGGACGCGCGAGCCCTCCTCGTCGCGCCCACCCCGGAGCAGGCCACCGACCTGCTGCGGACCATGGAGAACGACCCCGAGATCTTCTCCCTGCTCATCGAGACGCGCCCCGCCGCGGCGGAACCCCGCTCGGTGCGGCCCCAAGCGCTACCGCCGGTCGAGGAAGAGCCGCCCGCAGAGCAGGAGCCCGTGGAGCGGGCAGCGGTCGAACCACCGCCGGTGCGAGAGCCCGGCTCCCACGGAACCGTAGAGTTCAAGCCCCTGACGACCCCGCCCGCAGAGCCCGAAAGCCCGTCCACCGTGACGCGAGCAGAACCGCTCCCACCCCTACCGCCCGAGCCGGACGAGCCCGAGAGCGCGTCCACCGTGACGCGGGCAGAGCCACTGCCGTCCCTCCCGCCCGAGCTGAGCGAAGACGACAGCACCACCACCCTGCCCGAAGCCGAGGCGCACGAGGACGAGCCCGAAAGCGCGTCCACCGTGACGCGGGCGGAGCCGCTGCCGTCACTCCCGGCCGAGCCGGACGAAGGCACCCTGCCCGAAGCCGAGGCGGCGTCCGCGCCGGGTGAGGACGAGGAGGCGTCGGCTCCGGAGGCCTGGGTGCGGGGGGCGGCGCTGCGGCCCGTCGGAGAGGCGTGGCGGCAGGCGTGGGAGACGGAGGTGCGGCTGCTGCGGCGCGGGCTGATGTGGCTGGAGCAGTGGCCGCGGGACGCGGCGGCGCTGCGGTCCGTCCAGGCGGAGAACCTGCGGCACGCCGAGCAGCTGGAGGCCGAGCGGACGGCGCTGCGGAACGGCATCGAGGAGGCGCGGAGCACGGCGGCCGCGGCCGGGCAAGCCGCCGAGGAGGCCGAGGCGGAGGCGGAGCGGCTCACCACCGTCCAGGAGGAGGCCGAGGCCGAGCTGGTGGAGCCGCGCGCGGAGGCCGACCGGCTGCGGGCGGAGGCGGACCAGGCGGCGGACGAGGCGACCGCCCTGACCCGGACGGCCGACGCGTCCTACGCCCGCTGCGCGCAGCTGGACGAGCGGGCGAAGACGGCGCAGTCGGAGCTGCGCGGCGCGCGGGAGGCGGAGGCGTCGCTGAGCGACGAGCTGGCGCAGGCGCGGCAGGCGCTGCCCGCCGCGGCGGAGGAGGCGCACCGGCTGACGGCGGCGGACGCCGACGCCGCCGCCGAGGGGCATGCCGCCTACTACCGGCTGGTGTCGGCGGAGTCGGCGCTGTCGGCGGTCCGCCGGAAGATGTCGCTGGGGCAGCGGCTGCACGTGGCGTCGCCGCCGTCGGAGCTGAGCGGCCTGCGCGCCGAGGTCAAGGCCAGGACGCGGGAGGCGGACGAGGCCGCCACGCGGGCGCGGGAGGCCAAGGACGCCGCCGAGTACGCCGAGCGGGTGCGCCGGGGGCTCGCGTCGTTCGTGTCCGAGGGCGGGGCGCGGCTGGAGCAGGCGAAGGAGGCCCAGGAGCGGCTCGGCACCGAGCTGGCCTGGCTGGCCACCGAGCGGGAGAAGGCCGCGGCCGAGCATCAGGAGCACGCGCGGCGCGCGTCCGAGGCCGTGGAGCGGGCGACGGAGGCGGGCCTGCGGGCGCGCACCGCGCACCAGGCCGCGCAGGAGATCGAGGACCGGGTGACCGCCGCCCGGACGTCCCGCGAGGGCGCCCTCGCGGCGGCGACCCGCGCCCGCGCGGACGCCGAGGGCGCGGCGGCGAAGGCGGAGAAGATGGCCGCCGCGCTGGAGCGCCGCGCGGCGGAGGCGGCGCAGGAGACGGCGGTCCGGGAGGGCGACCTGGAGACGGTCGCGCAGGCCGAGGCCCGGACGCGGGAGAACGTCGCGGAGATCTGCGGCGCCGACCCGGCCGACGACCCGGAGGCCGTCCCCGCGCACCAGCGCCGCGCGATGGCCCGGATCGAGCAGCTCACCGGCTATCTGGCGGGCGGGCGGACGGTGGAGAGCGACGTCCTGCTCCGCACCGCCGACGTCGTCGTCGGAACGCCGCTCGGCGCCGCCCTCACCGCCCCCGACCAGGAGTTCGACGCGCTGATCGTCGCGGACGCGGGCGCGCTGACGGACGCCGAGTTCCTCCTCGGGGCCGTCCGGACGCACCGCTGGATCCTGGTCGGCGCGCCCGGGTCCCGGCCGCGGCGGTACCGCGAGTACGCCGGCGGCCCGTCCGACCGGCTGGAGCGCGGCCCCTTCGACCGCGCCGCGGTCACCGCGGGCGACTACGCGGGCGACTAGTCGTCATCGTCGTCGCCCGGGAGGAAGAGGTGCAGGAGCCAGCCGACGACGCCGACGACGATCGCGCCCCAGAACGCGGCCCAGAAGCCGTCGACGTGGAACGGCAGGTCGAGGCGCTGCGCGACCTCGCTCGTCAGCAGGAGCAGCAGCGCGTTCACGACGAGGCCGATCAGGCCCAGTGTGAGCACGTAGAACGCGCAGCCGAGGGTCTTGATGATCGGCTTGAGGACGGCGTTGACCAGGCCGAAGATGACGGCGACCGCGACCAGCGTGAGGACGCGCCGGCCGGTCGTCTGATCGCCGAGCGCGATGCCGTCGATCAGGACCGTGGCGGCCCACAGGGCGACCGCGGTGATGCCCACCTTGAGAAGTATCCGCACACCACGATCATGTCCGGGGAGCGGCGGGCCCGGCATCCCTCCACATGACGATCTGGGCGGGACGTCCGGTCATCATCGCGGACTACTCGTTGCGCTCGAAGAAGGGGGAGGCGGCGGGGGTACGGGGCCGGGGCGCGACGCGGACGCCCTGCACAGCGGCGGCCGCCGGCTCGGGCTGCGGGCCTCGCGCGGGCCGCGGGGAGTTCTGCCGGACGCGGGCGAGTTCGCGCTCCAGGCGGCGCTTCTCCATCTCCAGCGTGGTCAGCGACTCCTCGTGCTCTTCGCGCAGGTCGCGCAGGTCGCGGCGGTTGCGGATGCGGCGGCCGGCGCCCGAGACGGTGAGCGCCATGCCGAGGACGAACACGACGGCCACGCCCGCGCCGGCCAGGAACACCTGCCATTCGTTGTTCAGTCCCGGCACGCTCTGGCCGAAGACGACGAGGTGCGCGGCGTCGGTGTTGTCGAGGACGACGCCGGCACCGACGGCGATGGCGGCCGCGACCAGGAGAAAACCGAGGAACACCATGGGCGGATCTCCTCTGCAGTGACTCCGGAGGGGGTTCGGAGGTGCACCACGATGCCAGACCGAAACTGGATCATGTCGGATTCGCGGCATAAATCCGGTACAGCGGGCCCGTCCGGGAGGCGGTTCTGCCCCGGCGGCAGGGGGTAGTGGACCGGAAATCGCGCCGAGATCACTGGAGGTCCCATGTCCGTGCAGGCCATCGTGTTCGACCTGGACGGGGTGCTGATCGACTCGGAACCGGTGTGGGAGCGGGTGCGCCGCGCCTACGTCGCCGACCACGGCGGACGCTGGCTGCCCGACACCCAGGACCGGCTGATGGGGATGAGCACCGAGGAGTGGGCCGACTACATCGCCACCGATCTCGTCGACGGCGTCACCGCCGACGACGTGGCCTACGAGGTGATCGACCAGATGTCGCAGCGCTACGCGAACGGGCTGCCGCTGCTGGCGGGCGCCGAGGAGGCCGTCCGCCGGATGGCCGGGTACCGCCCGCTGGGCCTGGCCAGTTCGTCCCCGCGCGCCCTGATCGACCTGGTGCTCGGCGAACTCGGGATCGAGCACCTGTTCCGCGCGACCGTGTCCACCGAGGAGGTCGAGTTCGGCAAGCCGGCACCGGACGGGTACCTCACGGTCGCCGCGCGGATGGAGGTCCCGGCCGGCGACTGCGTCGCCATCGAGGACTCCAGCAACGGGCTGCGCTCGGCGCACGCGGCCGGCATGACGGTGGTCGCGATCCCGCGCCCGGCGCATCCGGCGGCGCCGGACGCGCTGGCCCTCGCCGCGCACGTCGCCTCCGGGCTGGCCGAGGTCACCCCGGATCTGCTGGAGGTTATCCACAGGTGAGGGTTTCGGGGACGGGTGTCGGCGGCGGTTCATAGTATGGGCCGATGACTTCCCCCGAGACAGCGGAGACACTGGAGACCCCGGAGACGCTCGACGTCCTGCGGCGCGTGTTCGGCTACGACGCCTTCCGGGACGGCCAGCGGGAGATCATCGAGCATGTGGTCGCCGGCGGGGACGCGCTCGTCCTGATGCCGACCGGCGGCGGGAAGTCGCTGTGCTACCAGATCCCGGCGCTGGTCCGGAAGGGCACCGGCATCGTCATCTCGCCGCTCATCGCCCTCATGCAGGACCAGGTGGACGCGCTGCGCGCGCTCGGCGTCCAGGCCGGCTTCCTCAACTCCACCCAGGACTTCGACGAGCGCCGGGTGGTCGAGGCCCAGTTCGTCGCGGGCGAACTCGACCTGCTGTACCTCGCGCCCGAGCGGCTCCGGCTCCCCGCGACCGTCGACCTGCTCGACCGCGGCGACGTCGCCCTCTTCGCGATCGACGAGGCGCACTGCGTGTCGCAGTGGGGGCACGACTTCCGCCCCGACTACCTGATGCTGTCCGGCCTGCACGAACGCTGGCCGGACGTCCCGCGCATCGCGCTCACCGCGACCGCCACCGAGGCGACCCGCGGCGAGATCGCCGCCCGCCTCAACCTCGAACCCGCCCCGGGGGCGAACACGCGGCATTTCGTCGCGAGCTTCGACCGTCCCAACATCCAGTACCGGATCGAGCCGAAGACCGACGCCAAGCGCCAACTCCTCCGCCTCCTGCAGACCGAGCACGCGGGCGACGCCGGGATCGTCTACTGCCTCTCCCGCAACTCGGTCGAGAAGCACGCGGCGTTCCTCACCGAGAACGGCATCGAGGCCCTCCCCTACCACGCGGGCCTGGACGCCGGGACGCGCGCCGCGAACCAGTCCCGCTTCCTGCGCGAGGACGGCCTCGTCATCGTCGCGACCATCGCGTTCGGCATGGGCATCGACAAGCCCGACGTCCGCTTCGTCGCCCACCTCGACCTGCCCAAGTCCGTCGAGGGCTACTACCAGGAGACGGGGCGCGCCGGGCGCGACGGCCTCCCGTCCACCGCCTGGCTCGCCTACGGCCTGCAGGACGTCGTCAACCTGCGCAAGATGATCGACGGCGGCGAGGGCGACGCCGCGCACCGGCGCCGCCAGGGCATGCACCTCGACTCCATGCTCGCCCTGTGCGAGACGGTCGAATGCCGCCGCGTCCAGCTCCTCGACTACTTCGGCCAGTCCGGCGAGCCCTGCGGCAACTGCGACACGTGCCTGATCCCGCCCGAGACCTGGGACGCGACCGTCGCGGCCCAGAAGGTCCTCTCGGTGATCGTGCGGCTCGACCGCGAACGCCGCCAGAAGTTCGGCGCCGGGCACATCATCGACATCCTGCTCGGCAAGCGGAGCGCCAAGGTCATCCAGTTCGACCACGACTCGCTGAAGCCCTTCGGCGTCGGCACCGAACTGCGCGAGGCCGAGTGGCGCGGCGTCGTCCGCCAGCTGCTCGCCCAGGGCCTGATCGCCGTGGAGAGCAACCACGGCACGCTGCTCCAGACCGACACCAGCGGCGACGTCCTGCGCGGCGAGCGCAAGGTGATGATGCGCCGCGAGCCCGAGCGCCCCGCCGCGAAGGCGGCGAAGACCGCCAAGGCCGCGAAGGCGCCGGTCGACCTGCCCGCCGAGGCGATGCCCATCTTCGAGCGCCTCCGCACGTGGCGCGCCGCCACCGCCAAGGAGCAGGGCGTCCCCGCCTACGTCATCTTCCACGACGCCACCCTCCGCGAGATCGCCACCGCCCTCCCCGCGACCCTGACCGAACTCGGCCGCGTGAACGGCGTGGGCGAGAACAAGCTCGCGAAGTACGGCGACCAGGTCCTGGAAACCCTCGCCACCGCCGACTGACCGCCTCCGGGGACGTTGCCGAAGGTGAACTCCCAGGGTTCTCCCAGGATTATCGGAGGACTCCTGCCAGCCGCCTCGGGTTGGATGAGCCGCATGCGTACCAAGACCGTCGCGGCCGGGGCCGGCGCCGCCGGGCTCCTCGGGCTCGGGCTGTACCTCGCCGTTCCCGCGTCCGCCGCCGATCCCGCCCCGTCTCCGTCCGCCTCCCCTAACGCGAAACACGCTCATCCCAGGCATCCCGGCCATGCGGGGAAGGGCCACCCGTTCCGGCGGGCCCGCGCCTTCCGCGGCGTCCACGGGGAGGCGACCGTCCAGCGCAAGGACGGCTTCCACCTCGTGACCTGGCAGCGCGGGCAGATCACGTCGGTCTCGTCCAGCGGGGTCACCGTCCGCAGCGCCGACGGCGTGTCCTGGACGTGGACGGCGGGCGGCGACACCCGCGTCCGCAAGGACGGCGAGAAGGCCGCCCTGAAGAACCTCGCCACCAACGACAAGGTCCTCGTCACCGGCGAACGCTCCGGCGACACCCGCACCGCCCACCTGATCCGCGCCCCCAAGCGCCGCTGACGCCGGCGCGCACACGGCGGCCGTCGCGGGTCGAGCGGGCGGTACGTTCGGGCGGGAGGACGTCCAGCGAAGTGGGGGCGATGAGCGAGAGCCGGCGCGTGCTCGTCGTGGACGACGAGGACAACATCCGCGACCTGATCGACGTCGCGCTGCGCTTCCACGGCTTCGCGACCGTCACCGCCGCCACCGGCGAGGACGCGCTGCGCGCCGCCCGCAGGGAGCGGCCCGACCTCGTCCTGCTGGACGTCATGCTCCCCGGCATGGACGGCTTCGAGGTGTGCCGGCGGCTCCGCGCCGACGGCGACCAGGTCCCGGTGATCTTCCTGACCGCGCGGGACACGCCGTCCGACACCGTCACCGGGCTCACGCTCGGCGGCGACGACTACGTCACCAAGCCGTTCTCGATCGAGGCGCTGGTCGCGCGGGTGCACGCCGTCCTGCGCCGGGCCGCCCCAGCCGCGTCCTCGCCGGACACCGTCCTGCGCGTCGGCGACCTAGAACTCGACGAGGCGCACTGGACGGTCCGGCGCGGCGGCGTGGACGTCGACCTGTCGCCGACCGAGTTCCGCCTGCTCGCCTACCTGATGCGGAACGCGGGCGTCGTACTGTCCCGCGCCCAGCTGCTCGACGGCGTATGGGGCTGGGACCACGGCAACCCGCAGGTCGTCGAGACCTACATCAGCTACCTGCGCCGCAAGCTCGACCCGCTCGGCACGCCGCTGATCCACACCCGGCGCGGGGTCGGCTACGCGCTGCGGCCATGACGCTCAACGCCCGCCTCCTCGCCGGGCTGCTCGCGGTCACCACCGCCGGGCTGGCCATCATGGGGCTGGTCAGCGCGCTCGTCCTGAACGGGTACCTGATGCACCGGGTGGACGAGCAGCTCCAGGCCACCCGCGACCGCGCCGTCGCCCGGCTGCGTCCCGGCCTCCCCGAGCAGGGCGTGGCCCCCGCCCAGTTCGTGGTGCTGGGCGTCGCGGCGGGCGGACGGGTGCGGGTGCTCAGCGGCGACGCCCCGAACCCCGACCGCGCCGTGACCGCGATCGAGAAGCTCGGCCCGGACGAGCTGGCCGCCCGCGCGCGCACCCTCGAACCGTTCTCCCTTCCCGGGCTGCGCGCCGTGGCCCGCCCCTGGCGCAACGGCACCGTCGTCGTGGCGGCCCCGCTCGGCGAGATCCATGCGGCCGTCCGGAACCTGGTGCTGTCGGAGGTCGCGACGGCGGCGCTGCTGCTCGCCGTCCTGATCGTGCTCGGCCGGCGGCTCATCGGGCGCGGCCTGCTGCCGCTGGACCGGATGGCCGCCACCGCGCACGCCATCACCGCCGGCGGCGACCTGCGCGCCCGCATGCCCGCGCCTGGCCGGCGCACCGAGACCGACCGGCTCGCCGCCGCCATCAACGTGATGCTGGAGCGGATCGAGCAGGCGTTCTGGGCGCGCAGCCGGTCCGAGGCGCGGGTGCGGGAGTTCGCCGCCGACGCCTCGCACGAGCTGCGGACGCCGCTCACCACCATCCAGGGCTACGCGGAGCTGTACCGGCACGGCGCCCTCGGCCCGGACGAGCTGCCGGACGCGATGCGCCGCATCGAGGGCGAGGCCCGCCGCATGAACGCGCTGGTCACCGACCTGCTGGAGCTGGCCCGGCTGGACCGCGAGGCGTCCCTGAGCCCGGTTCCGACGGACCTGGCCGTCCTCGCCCGGGACGCCGTGGCGGACGCGACCGCCGCCGAACCCGACCGTCCGGTAGGGCTGGACGCCCCGGACACGCTCATCGCCACCGTCGACGAGTCGCGCATACGCCAGGTCTTCGCGAACCTGCTCGCCAACGTCCGCGCCCACACACCCCCCGGGACGCCCACGACCGTCCGCCTGGCGCCAGGTCTGATCGAGGTCGCGGACGAGGGGCCGGGCATGTCGCCGGAGAACGCCGCGCGCGCTTTCGAACGCTTCCACCGCGCGGGGAAGGGCACCGGCGGGACGGGTCTCGGCCTGCCGATCGTGGACGCCATCGCCGCCGCGCACGGCGGCCGCGCCGAGATCCGCACCGCGCCGGGCGCCGGTACGACCGTCCGCGTGACGCTCCCGATGGCCGACGGGGGCGGCTCCCACTGAGCGGGACCTCGCGGCGCTCCGGGCGACGGGGTGCTGCACAGTCGGTCGCACATCGCCCCTGGCCCTCACATCTGTCGAACCTGAGCCCCTGAGCCCTGAGGAACCGCGCATGGCCGGCTGGAGTCATCGGTACGCGAAGATCAACGGCCTCGACGTCCACTACGTGGAGGAGGGGACCGGGCCGCTCGTCGTCCTGCTGCACGGCTTCCCGCACACCTGGTTCAGCTGGCGCCACCAGATCGGGCCGATCGCGGACGCCGGATTCCGCGTCGTGGTGCCCGACATGCGCGGTATGGGGCAGACGTCCGGCCCGGCGGACCCGCACGAGTACGCCCCGGACCGCATCGTCGGCGACGTGACCGGCCTCCTCGACCACCTCGGCGCGGAGAAGGCCGTCTTCAGCGGCCTCGACTTCGGCCTGTACGCCGCGTACGACCTCGCCTACCATCGGCCCGAGCGGATCGCGGCGATCATCGGGCTGGAGAACCCGTTCATCACCCCGTCCGCCGAGCCGCCGCTGGCGATCGCCGCCCGGCAGGCCCGGCGGCACTTCAACCACATCCACTACTTCGTCGCGTCCGGCACCGCCGACGACGACCTCGCCGCCGCGCCCCGCGAGTTCCTGCACAAACTGTTCTACGCGCTCTCCAGCGACTACCACTACCTCGACGTCTGGCGGCAGCCTCCGGGGACGACCTACATCGACGCCCTGCCCGACGCGCCGCCGCTCCCCTGGACGTGGCTGACGGACACGGAACTGGAGTCCTACGTCGCCGACTACAGCCGCAGCGGCTTCACCGGCGGGCTGAACTGGTACCGCGCCATGGACCTTTCCTGGGAGTACCGGAAGTCGTACACGGGCCGGAAGAACCCCGTCCCGTTCTACTTCATCGGCAGCGAGCAGGACGTCGACCTGGAGGCGTGGCACGGCCACGACCCGCTGAACCACCTCGGTGATCACTACGACGATCTGCGCGCCGTCCGCATGATCAAGAACGCCGGGCACATGATGCAGATGGAGAAGCCCGGCGAGACCACCGCGGCGATGCTGGAATTCCTGGGGGAGACGAAGAAATGGGCCTGACCGAGAACCGGGTGGCGGTCGTCACCGGGGCGAGCCGCGGCGCCGGAAAGGGAATCGCGCTGGCCCTCGGCGAGGCCGGGGCGACGGTGTACGTGACCGGACGCACGCGCACCGAAGGCGAACTCCCCGGCACGGTCTTCGCCACCGCGCAGGAGATCACCGAGCGCGGCGGCACCGGCGTCCCGGTGATTTGCGACCATTCCGACGACGCCCAGGTCGAGGCGCTGTTCAAGCAGGTCGAGCGCGAGACGGGCACGCTCGACATTCTCGTCAACAACGCCTTCACGATTCCCGACGGACTGGCTCGGAAGGGCCCCTTCTGGGAGAAGCCGCTGGCGCTCCAGGACATGTTCGACGTGGGAATGCGCTCCGCCTACGTGGCGAGCTACTACGCGGCCCCGCTGCTCATCGACGGCGACGGCGGGCTGGTCGTCAACACGTCGTCCTTCGGCGGACGCTGCTACATGCACGGCCCCGCCTACGGCGCCGGAAAGGCCGCCGTCGACAAGATGGCCCACGACATGGCCGTCGACTTCAAGCCCTTCGGCGTCGCCGCCGTGTCCCTCTGGATGGGCCTACTGAAGACCGAGCGGAACAGGGCGCTCTTCGAGGGCGTCCCCGACCGCTACCAGTCGTTCGCCGCCGGAGCCGAGTCCCCCGAGTTCAGCGGACGGGTGATCGACGCCCTCGCCCGCCACCCCGAGCGGATGCGCTGGACCGGCCGGGTCCTCATCGGCGCCGAGCTCGGCGAGGAGCTGGGCGTCGTCGACATCGACGGCCGCAGCCCGCACTCGCACCGCGCCATGCTGGGCGACCCCCCGACCTTCAGCGACGCCGTGGTCGACTGACGCACTGTTGGCTAGCCGGTCTAATAACATCCGTCCCAGCAGCCCATTCGGCACCCCGGGATGACCGGTAACATCCTGACCACGACTTGTCGATAATTCGCACAGCTAACTTCAACTCGGGCGCCGCAGGGCAAAGGTGCCGCCGAGGTCGGGCAAAGACACGCCAGGGTAGCGACTTCCGCACCCCAACTCGATCACCTCCGCGGCCACCGAGAAGGCCCCTACCCTCCCAATTCAACTTTGATGACTTTGCTTTGCGGTGATACGTCGGGAATATCCCGCGAACAGGGTCCTGACCGGGCGCGCCAACGGAGTTATGATCCGAATCGGGACCGTCCGGATAACGGTCTCCGCAGTTCAGGGACGCATCTGACGCCGTCCGAATAGCGCCGGATGCCTGGCATGACGGTGAGGTCGGACACTATGGGACGACGATCCCGCGGGTGCGACCTTCCCCGACGTCCGTTGCCGCTTTCCTTCGTCCATCCCTGCCCGGCCCGTACGAGACCGAGCGAGACACGGCGATGGGACTCCACCAAGGAGGCACCATGACCTACGTCGAGCAAGAGTCCACTCCGCAGACACCGCCCTCGGCCGCCGACCCCGCGCCCCTGGGCCTCGCGGCCTTCGCCCTGACCACGTTCCTCCTGTCCGCCAAGAACGCCGGCTGGACCGACGGCACCGACGCCTGGCTCGGCTACGCCCTCGCCTACGGCGGCCTCATCCAGCTCCTCGCGGGCATGTGGGAGTTCCGCAACCGGAACGTGTTCGGCTGCACGGCGTTCTCGTCGTACGGCGGTTTCTGGATCGGCCTCGGGCTGTACGTCGTCCTCGTCGCCGGCGGCACCACCCCCGCCCAGGAGGCCAACGACCTCGGCTGGATCCTCCTCGCCTTCGCGATCTTCAACACCTACATGATGCTGTGGGCCACCCAGGTCAACCAGGCCATCCTCGCCGTCTTCGTCACCCTGGAGGCGACCGAGATCATCCTGTTCATCGGCCAGTTCTCCACCAGCGAGAACACCATCAAGATCGGCGGCTACATCGGCGTCCTCACCGCCATCTGCGCCTGGTACGCCTCCGCCGCCGGCGTCATCAACGGCATGACCGGCCGGACGCTCCTGGGCGTCGGCCGCCCCCTCTTCACGCACCTCACCACCAACCCCGGCCCCCAACCCCACTGACCGCCACCCCCCACCCTCCAGCGCCCCCGCCCCCCCCCCCAGCGGGGGCGCCCCCATCTCCCCCCAGCCCCAGCCGCCCGGCCAAGGCGAACCGGCTTCCCCCACCACCCCCAGATGTCTTGCCGGCCCCGGTACTGGACTTGATCCAACACCGGGCCCACGACCATCACCTGCTCCAAGGAAGGCGATAGCCACCGCCTCCTCACCGCAGCCTGAACACCACCCGCCCCCACGGCGCCGCCCAACTCACCCCGCCGCGCCCCCTGGCACACGCAAAAGCCCCCTTGCGGAAGATCGCAAGGGGGCTTTGACCTGGGTGCACCCGAAGGGATTCGAACCCCTAACCTTCTGATCCGTAGTCAGATGCTCTATCCGTTGAGCTACGGGTGCCTGCCGCAGCTAACTGTACCGGCTCCGCGGACCTGTCCGCGAATCGGTTCTGGAAAGCGAGGGCCTGGAAGTGTGACTTGGGTCACGGAACCTGTCGTGGCGACGGTACGCCCAAGGGAGATCGAGACGGGAGATCTTGTGCCCGTCCGAACCCCCGACCCCCCAAAGGAGAACCCTCATGCGCATGTCCGCCGCCAAGCTGGTCGGCGTCGTCGCCGTCGGCGGCTTGATGCTCGGTTCCACAGGCTGTGGCGCGGTCGACGCCATCACCGGTGGCAAGAAGACGACCGCATGCAAGAACATTGAGACCGAGCTGCGGAACTTCTCCACCGGCGGCCTGTCGACGTCGCAGAGTGGCGCGTCCGCGACCGCCCAGAAGTTCAAGGACACGGCCTCCAAGGTCCGCTCGGAGGGGCAGAACGCCGGCGGCGACGTCGAGAGCGCCGCGACCGCGTTCGCCGGCGACCTCGACAAGACCGCCGAGATGCTGCAGAACCTGAGTTCCGGCAACACCTCGTCCGCCGGACGGCCCGACACCGCCGCCATGCAGCGGCACGGCAACGACCTGGCCAAGGCCTGCGGGTTCAGCGGGTTCCGCCTGGGATGACGCACCGGCGCATCGCTCCCGCGGCCCCGGGAGCGGCGCGCCCGTGGCGCTTTCCCACTATGCTTCTGTGGCCACGGGACGCAGGCTTTGCCGGTTGGCTCGCCGAACCGGTAACCTGTCCTGAGCCTGATGGCTACTGGAGGATTCGCCTAGTCCGGTCTATGGCGCCGCACTGCTAATGCGGTTTGGGTTCACGCCCATCCGGGGTTCAAATCCCCGATCCTCCGCCTCTCTGACCAGGGACTTCGTCCAAGATCTCGATCTGGACGAAGTCCCTGTCGCTTTCCGGGATGTCCGCTTTGCTAGCCCTGGATAGCACGTGGTGAGCACGAGATGTCGTGGCGGCGTCACCGAGCCCAGGTCAGAGCCCCGAAGTGGATCAGCTGAACGACTACCCTGCGTGTTCGGTTCGGCTTCTGTGCCGGTCCGCCGGCGAGATCACGTTCGGCGGGACCGAGGGTCTCGCCTGCTCGTCTGTCGCATCGTCGGCGGACATGCGTGGGACGACGGCTGCGACAGCCTCAGCAGCGGCTCTCGATACCTCTGGAAGGACAGAGGTGTAGGTGTCGGCGGTGAACGAGTGGCGCGAGTGCCCCAGGGTCTCGCTGATCACCTTCATGTCGACCTTGCCGAGCAGCGCCAGCGTGGCCTCCTCATTGCGCAGGTCGTGGAAGCGGATCGGCGGCAACGGGACGCCTTGGATCGCCCCTCGCACGGCCCTTTCGCTGACGCGGTGCTGCCGCGTGATCCGGTCCGGCGGCCAGCCCTCCTCGATATGCCGCCGACGGACGCGTCCGTGCTTTTCGATGAGGTCGTCGAACCGCGTGGATATCCACCAGGGCAGGCCGGGACAGGTGTGGGCGGCGTCGAGGTACCAGCGCAGGTAGGCGGGTGGGATGTCGCGCCTGGCCTCGGCGGTCGGCGCGCCCGCCAGGTCTGAGCCGGTGCCGGCGGCGGAGTCGTGGCCGGCGCCCAGGACGAGCAGTCCGGTCAGGAGGGCGAGGGTGGCGGCGCAGGCGGTGGCGGCGGCCTTCACCGGGCAGGCCGCTGGAGCAGCTCTGGGTGGTTACTCGGTGGGGTCGTGGGCGCCGGTGCGGGCGCGGTGCTGGGCGCGGTACCCGGCGCCCTTCTTGGGCTGGTCGGTTGGGTCATGGGCGGCTTCCCCGGATTGGCGGTGGGGCTGCCGCAGCACCTCGCGGACTGCTTGCCAGGAGTAGCGGAAGTCCTTGCCGGTCTTGAGGGCGGGGATCTGTCCGGCGTTGAACCGTTAAGCCTGGGTGAGCCCCGTCTCGGTGCCGGTGGATCCGAACTCCAGGGCCACGAGCACGATGGCGGTTCCGATCCAGATCGGCCGCGGATTGCATCCGATGACCCGCGCGACGCGCTCCCAGATGCCGCACTCGGTCGTGGCGGATGGCCGCGCACAATTGGCTGACTCACGGCTTCCCCGGGCACCGGACCGGCTGACGGCGCCGGCCTGCCGGATGCTCAACTCGCCGCGATCTTGCCGAGTGCATGGCCGCGGCCGGCCAGCTCCGGGATGAAGAATTGGCCGGCCGCGGCGTCCTGCGCGGGTATGTGTCAGGTGGTGTTCAGCGTCTCGGTGGCCACAGCGCCGATGCACATGGTGAGCGCCCCCTGGGATCGCGCGGGCTGGCTGGCACCGCGCCAGCCCCACCGGCGCGACAGTTCGCCCTCGCCGTCCATGCCCCTGCACACCTTCGGCTACGCGGGCCTGAAGGGCACCCGAAAGTCTCTAAAAGCCATATGGCCGTGCACTCTCGGCTCACCTCTTATGTTTGCGTTCGGTGGTTTACGTGAACGCAGTGGGGCAATTCGATACGAACCAACATGAATATCGGGCTAGGAGAGCTACAAGATGGGCTTTACCTCAGTCTTCCTCCGTCTCTTGGTCCCGGCCTGGACGGGTGCTTTCCGCTCGCAGTGCCGAAAGAACTCGGTCGATGCGGCGTGCCCGCGTTTCTGGCTTCTTCGCGCCGTCGACCGCGAGGATGTGGCGGCGTCGGCGAGTGTGGGACAGACGGTCGTAGGCGGCCCGGGCCGTCGGATCGGCGTCTAGTGCGCGGGAGAGGTCCGTAGGTTCGACGAGGGCAGGCGGCTCGGTGTCGAGTTCCACCTCCACCTCGACCTCGTCGCCCACGGCGACGCCTGCGGCCGTCCGGTTGGCGTTGCTGAGGCCGAGCAGATGGCGGCCGCGCATGATGGCGACCCTGCTCTGCCATGAGTGTCCGTTGATGGTGATCGTCACCCTCGGTCGCGCGCTTCCGCCGAGTTCCTCGACGACCTCGGCGGGGACCTCCAGCCCCCGCATGGGCTCCGGCGGCTCGACCACGGTGCGGAACTTCACGAACGTCTCCTTCTGTCACTCCAGATCGCCACGGCTGCGTGGGCCCTCGCCGCCAGGGCCCACGCGCCAGGCAGGCGGTCACGAGGCGCAGGTCGTGACCTTCCACAGGTACTCGTCGGGGTCGGCGAAGTAGCCGAGGTAGCCGCCCACTGAGCGGGGCCGCTTCCCTGACCACGCTGCCACCGGCCCCGACGGCCTTACTGATCGTCTCGTCCACGGTGCCCCGTGAGTCGGGGTTCAACTGAAACGAGGCTCCGCGGAACCCGGATCCCTCGGGCGAGACGCGTGCGCCCTTGGCCGCGGCGTCCCACTCGTAGAGGGCGAACTGCGGCGCCCCCTCCCCGAGGTGGAACGAGACGAAATGACGGGTGTCCTTGGCGATCTCGCATCCCAGACCTTCGGCGTAGAACCGTTTGGCGCGGTCCAGGTCATCGACGCCGAGCATGAGGGCGCTCATCTACGGTGACACAGTGTTCTCCTCAGAGGTGTCCGCTGGCGGAAAGGGTGTTCTGGAGTGCCCGGGCCGGTGTCCGGGGCACCTGGACCGCGTGAGCTACTCGGCGTAGGGCTGGTCCTCGGCCTGATCGCTGTAACCGAGGCTCCAGATGTAGCCTTCGGGGTCGGCGAAGGTGCCGCCGTAGCCTCCCCACGGCAGGGGACCTGCGGGCTTGAGGACCGTGGCGCCGGCCTTCTCGGCCTCCGCCAGGACCTCGTCGACCCTCGTCTGGCTGCGGACGACGTAGGTGAGGACCAGGCCGCTGAAGCCGCTGCCTTCGGGGCTGATGCCGACTTGGTCGGCTAGGCCCTCCCGGCTGTAGAAGCCGACGGGCGAGGCGCCGTCGGAGTCGAAGAACACCGAGATGCCCCAGTCGTCCTTGATCGTCCAGCCCAGTCCGTCGGTGTAGAACCGCTTGGCGCGGTCCATGTCCCGGACGCCGAGAAGGATGGAGCTGACGTGGGCCTTCATGCATGTCTCCTTACTCATGGTGTCTTCCGTTCCTTGGTTGTCAGTTGACGAACACAAGGCACCGGTGACCCGATCCCTGGGACAGGTGGGCTCTTTGTCTTGCATCACCGATACTTCGCCCGCGCCCGACCGCAAGCCGGATCGCCGCGGTCACACCTGCGCACCGGCGATGAGGGATGCGTCCACCTGCTCCTCTGTTCAAACCGACCCTCGGACGGAAACGCAACGTTACGTTCTAGAGAGTATCGAGTTCGTTGGATATGTCAATACGTAACGTCACGTTTCGGCGATAGAGTGGACTCATGGCGAACACGACCGGTCGTGGTGCGCGCTCTCGCGCGACGATCCTGCAGGCGGCACTCGAGTTGTGCGCGGAGCGCGGCTACAACGCGGTGACGATGGAGGCGATCGCGACACGCGCGCAGGTCGGGAAGCCCACGCTGTACCGCTGGTGGCCCTCTAAGGGGATGCTGTTCCTGGATGCGCTGACCGAGCGGTTCGGCGAGCCCTACTTCCAGGTCGGCGACACCGGGGACATCGTCGCCGACCTCCGCGACTGGCTGCACCGCGTCACCGACCTGTTCTGCGACCCGGTTTCCAGCGACCTTGTCGCGGGGGTCGCCGGGACGGCGCAGCACGACCCCGAACTCGCCGCCATCACCCACCGGCAGGTCCACCTCACCTTGTCGGGCCGCAACCAGGACCGGATCCGCGCCGCGCAACGCAACGGCCAGCTGACCGGCTTCGACCCCCTGCTGCTCGAAGACCTGCTCGTCGCGCCGCTGTGGTACCGCTTGCTGATCACCGGCCGGCCTGTCAGCCACGCATACGCCGACACGGTCCTGACCACCGTCCTCAGCGCCGCCCGCCCACCGTCCGACGACGCCTGAACCCGCCCACCCGGCGCAAGACCGCAGCACACGCCAGGGAAGGCAGAGGTTGTAACTTCAGGTGTGGAAAGTCCTTGCAGGTAGATGGTGAAGTCGGCTTTACCTGATGCGTCCTGGATAGGCCTCGGCGAGTTCGTTGAGTGCTTCGCGCCAGCCGGCGGCGCGTTGTCCTTCGACGAGGCGTGTGGGCTGGAAGGCGTGCTTGTCGCCTTGTTCGCGTTTCGCGGCGCGTTCGCGGGCGCGTTTGTCCTCGATGTTGACGATGGCCAGCCATAGCAGCTTGACCACGGCGTCGTCGGTGGGGAAGTGCCCGCGGGCCTTGGTGACCTTGCGGAGCTGGTAGTTCAGCGACTCGATCCCGTTGGTGGTGTAGAGCAGCCTGCGGACCGGGCGGGTGAAGGCGAAGAAGGGCGTGAACCGCTCCCAGGCCGCCTCGAACACCCGCACCGCTTGGGGGTACTTCTTGCCGAGGTCGGTGTCGGCGAACGCGGCCAACGCGTCCAGTGCGGCGTCGGCGTCCACGGCGGTGTAGACCTTCTTCAGCTCCTTGGCGACCGCGCCGGCGTCGCGGCGGGCGACCGGACGCAGCGCGTTGCGGATCAGGTGGACCACGCAGGTCTGCACGATCGTGGCCGGGAACGCGCCGCCGATGGCGTCCTCGAAGCCCTTCAGCCCGTCGCAGCAGGCGATGAGGATGTCGCGGACGCCGCGGTTGCGCAGGTCGGTCATCACCTGCCC
>NZ_JBEYTW010000038.1:0-73157 GCF_040643275.1 Spirillospora sp. NPDC047418 | reverse complement strand
GCGCTAAATGATCATGGTGTTCTCCCTGGCCGCTCCGCCGGCGGCGCCGGGGGGGGGGGGCCGGGCGCCTTCAGGGTCTGGAGGGTTCTGGAGGGGCTGGAGGTCAGCTCTTGGCGTAGTCGGGGTATCCGTAGCCCACCACGTCGGACTTGTCGCGCACCTCTTGCTTCACCGCGTCGTCGGTGTTGCCCTCGATGGTGCTGATGGTGCCGTCGCCGTTGTCCTTGACAACAAGTGCGACATGGTCGATGGCACTGAGATCCGCGTCGGCGCCCTGCTTCCAGTCGAAGAACACGAGCGAGCCGGGCTTGGCAGCCTTACCCCAGCGGCCGGTGTCCTTGAACCAGTTGGCGTGCTGGACGGTGTAGGCGTCCCAGCCCATGTTCTTGACGCCGGTCTGGGCGCCGAGCCAGGACACGAACATGTCGCACCACTGGGCGCCGTTGTAGGCCTTGACCGAGAAGCCTCCGTCGCGCTCGGCGGTGGCCTTGGCGTGCGGGGTCGAGACGTACCACTCGTGGAACTTGGTCTGCTTGTCCTTGCCCTCGCTGATGCCGACCTGCTTCTCGGCCAGCTTGATGACCTCGGATGCCTTGACGTCGCGCGGCGCGACCTTGTAACCCGCCTCCTTGGCCTCGGCGGTGGTCATGGCCGCCGAGCCCTTCGACTCGGTGCCCTGCTCGGCGGCCGCGGCGGCCGCCTGGGCGGGGGTCTCGGCCGCGGCGCTGCCGCCGGCGAGGGGGTTCAGGACGGCGAGCCCGACGGCGCCGGCGAGGACGGCACTAGCGGCGACGCCGACAGCCTTGTCCTCGGACGAGAAGCGGTTGAGCGAAAGTCGATCGAAACGACCGATCATGCAGGGAATCTCCTTGTCTTCCATGACGCCTACCGGGTTAGCTGACGGATTCGGGCATGGAAGCAGCCCTACGGCGCGACTCTTCGGCGCGCCGATTCACCCCTGGAACGTTGGGTCCCCGGCTCCGTCCGGTCGTGTCGACCTGGACGGACTCGGCCTCGCACCGCGGAAGCGGTGCAGACTATTCGGATATATCTCAGCGACTGATCTCGGTGAGGGTGCGCGCATCGTGTGGCGCGCATCGCGTGCGGATACCGCTCCGCGATCCTCGGCCGCACGTGGCACGGCCGGCGGCAACGCATGGGGCGCGCTGCGGGATTCGGATAGAAGGTAGGCAACCTTCCCGGGAAAAGCAAACCAGACACAAACCTCGGTTATGCCCGCTCAATGCCCTTCCAAGGATTCACCAACAGCGTCAGGCCCCCGGGTGTTCCCGGGCTCTCCCCGACTGGCCCTCAGCCCTTTGCCCACAGGGCTTACCGGCCGATGACCAAAGGTAAAGAACGCTCGGTACGCGGTGGTCAACGGAGGGACGCCCGCCGCGTACCCGCCGGCCGCTCGGCCTGCAGGTCATCGGGAGCCTCGTGCTGCTGGGTTCGCGTAGGCAGGCACTGCACATGCTGGACCAGCCCTGCCCGGCTGGCACGGCCCGGCGCACAGATCCTGGCCAACGGCCCCTATATCGGCGCCGGCAAGACCGACGACTACATGGCCTACCACCAGCAGCACGCGACCGCCGGGCGGGTGCTGATGCCGGTCCGGTACCGGCGGTGGGACTCGGACTGGTTCGACCCGGCTGCCGCTTGGCGAGTCAGAACTCGCCGACCTAATCTGATGTTGGCGACCATGAGTGCCGAGCATGGAGATGGGGGCGGGAGCGGCGGCGACGGGGGCTCGGCCCGGGCGCCGTCGCTGGAGGAGATGGCGGGAGCGGGGGCGGGCGTGCTTCGGCGGGGACCTGGCCGGGCGTGAGCGCTACCGATGCCATGATGGTGGCGGTGGACACAGCGGCGGCGAGCCGGATCGCAGGACAGGCGGCGCGTAGCAGGCCGTACAAGCCCAGCAGGCTCGGTCTCGGCCCCGCGCCCGCGGGGACGGTTCAATGACGAGTGAGCACTATCGGACGTCTTGAATGCCTGCACACGGTCGCTGGCGGACCATGCCGGCTCGTTGTCTGCTCGGCGTTTCAGTGGCACGGAGAGAAGTAGCGGCACGGGATGGTCTAGATGTAGACAGTCTCAGTCTGTAGGTTGTGGGCTCGAATCTCACTCAACCCACGCCCTGACCACCTTTGAGGAGAACGACACTCCTGTTGCTACGCGCTGCAGGAGAAGGTCTGGGTCACCGGCCTTGGCAAGGAGCCGTGGGAGGTCTACGTGGTCAAGGCTGACGCCGATACCCTGGAGAAGGCCGAGGCATCGGGGTGCTGCACTCCTCAGACGGCCTCGACCACTAGTGCCGTCCCGGTGACGATCGGCGTCGAAGCCGCTGAGAAGGGCACGACGGGCAACGCCTGCTCTAGCCCACAGTGTGAGGTGCCGATGTCCTGAACGAGCGTCGGCACCTCGCCCCGGGTCAGGGGTTTGCTGGTCGTGGTGATGTGAGGACGGCTTGCCCCAGGGCGGCGAGGTCGTCGTCGAGGTGGGGGCGTCGGCGCAGGTGTTGGATGCGGGCGAGGTCGTTGACGAGGGCGAGGACGGCCTGGGTGATCACGCGGGCTTCGGGTTCGGTGAGGTCGGGTGTCTCGGTGGCGAGGAGTTGGACCCATTCGCCGATGTAGTCGTGTTGCAGGCGGCGGATCGTGCGCCGTTGGTCGTCGGGTAGGTGGACGACCTCGGTGATCAGTGCGCTGGTGAGGTGGCTGGAGGTCAGGGTCAGGTCGATGTAGGACCGGAGGAGTCGGGTGAGTGCCTGGCCGGGTGTGGATGCGGTGGCGAAGATGCGGCTGGCGTCCATGTGCAGGGCGTCGGCGGCGCGGGTGAGGGCCGCGACGAGGAGTTCGGACTTGGCGGTCACGTGGTTGTAGATGCTGGCGCCGCTGATGCCGGCGGCGGCTCCGATGTCCTCCATGCTGACGGCCTGGTAGCCGTGTTCGCCGAACAGGCGGGCGGCGGCGTCGAGGACGGATTCTCTGCGGGACGCGCGGGAGAGCCCAGTGTTCGTCTCGGTGTGGGGGCGGTCGGGCCTCTCCTGGGAGTCGGGGAGCGCGGTGTGGATCACGGCACTTCCGAGTTGCTGCAGGAGGGCGTGGAAGCGTGCGCGGGGAAGTTGGGCGCTGTGGTGGGAGGGGCTGGCGGAGACGGCGAACAGTGCCCAGGTCAGCAGGTCGGCGTCGGCTGTGGTGAGGCCGGGTCTGGCCGTTTGGATGACCGGGGCGGTGTTTTCGGCGACGCTGCGGAATCGGTGGCGTAGCCGGTCGCGGTCGGTGTCGGGAAGGTTGCGGGATTCGCGTTGCCAGAGCACTCCGAGGTCGCGGCGGTCCAGCGTGAGGGTGGCCATGACGTCCAGGAGGGTGTCGATGTCTCCTGGTGCGGTGCCGCGGACGGCGGTCTCGAACGCCGAGAGGCCGTCGTCGACGGTGCGGGCGAGCAGTTCCTGTTTGTTGCGGAAGTGGCGGTAGAGGGCCCCGGCCGTGATGCCGACCGCGCCGGCGATCTGGTCCATCGTGACGGTGTGGTAGCCGTGCTGGTGGAACAGGTCGGCGGCGGCGGTCACGATCTGCGCCTTGCGGTCGCGTGGGCGCCTGCCGCGTGCTGGATGGGTGCTCGTCCGGGTCATCGCGGGCTTGTCCTCGGTCGGCATCACGTGGGGAATGTTAGGTCCGTTCAGGAGTAGCCGCCGCCGCAGACGACGACCTGGCCGCTGATGTAGTCCGACTCTGGCAGGCACAGCAGGTAGACCGCTCCGGCGGCTTCTTCGGGGGTGCCGGCCCGGCCGAGCGGGATCATCTGCTCCATGGCGGTGAGCAGGCCGGGGTTGACGCCGACCTTGATCTGGCGTCCTTGCACGTCGATGGTGGTGGCGGTGTCGGCGGCGGCCTCGGTGAGGCGGGTGCGGATGAGGCCGTAGGCGACGGCGTTGACGTTGACCGCGTAGCGGCCCCATTCCTTGGCGAGGGTCTTGGTGAGGCCGACGATGCCGGCCTTGGCGGCGCTGTAGTTGGCCTGGCCGGCGTTGCCGCCGAGCCCGGCGATCGAGGAGATGTTGACGATCTTGCGGTGGACGCGCATGCCGTCGGCTTGTTCGGCCTTGACGTGGGCGCTGATGACCGGCTGGGCGGCGCGCAGGATGCGGAACGGTGCCTTGAGGTGGACGTCCAGGATCGCGTCCCACTGTTCGTCGGTCATCTTCTGGATGACGCTGTCCCAGGTGTAGCCGGCGTTGTTGATCACGATGTCGATGCCGCCGTAGTTGTCGACGGCGGTTGCGACGAACCGGTCGGTGAAGTCTTCGTCGGTGACGCTGCCGACGCAGGCGACCGCCTCGCCGCCTGCGGCTTTGATCTCGGCCAGGGTCTCTTCGGCCGGTTCGGGGTCGAGGTCGTTGATGACGACGCGGGCGCCGTGGCTTGCGAGTTTGAGGGCGATGGCGCGGCCGATGCCGCGGCCGGAGCCGGAGACCAGGGCGATCTTGCCGTCGAGTGTTCCCACGGGAGTCCTTTCCGGTGCTGTCATGCCAGTGCGATGAGGGCTTGGCCGCGCAGCGTGATGGTGCCGTCGTTCAGGGCCACTTGGAGGTCGAGGCGGGCGCGGCGTTCTCCGTCGCCGTCTTCGATCGCGGTGACCTGGCCTGTGCAGATCGGCTCGGCGTGCAGCGGGGTGATGGAGGTGAAGCGGACGCTGTAGGAGCGGATGCGGTCCTGAGGGACCCAGCCGGTCAGGAGCCGGCCGAGGTAGGCCATGGAGAGCATGCCCTGCGCGAAGACGTCGTCGAGCCCGGCGTTGCGGGCGGCGTCGATGTCGATGTGGATGGGGTTGTGGTCGCCTGATCCGCCCGCGTACAGGGCCAGCGTCGTCCGGCTGATCTTCGGTAGCCGCAGGGGCGGCAGTTCGTCGCCCTCGCGCAGGTCGGTGAGGGGGATCATGCTTCCGCCTTCTCCTGCTGGACGACGATGACGTTGCTCAGCTCGGCGATCGGCAGGCCGGCTCTGGTGACCTGGGTCTGGCGGACGAGGAACCGCAGCGCGCCGCCCTTGCGCTCGTAGTCGTCGGTGATGCGGGATTCGAAGGTCAGGCTGTCGCCGGCGTGGCAGAGCGCGTGGTAGGTGAAGCTCTGCTCGCCGTGCAGGACCCGGTCGAGGTCGATTCCGGCCTCGGTCAGGAAGGCGAACGGGTCCGGCCGGTCCATCTCCAGGCAGAACAGGAAGGTCGGGGGGACGGGCATGTCGCGGTGGCCAGCGCCGCGGGCGGCGTCGAGGTCGGTGTAGACGGGGTCGGTTTCCCCGATGGCCTTGGCGAACAGCCGCAGCCGCCCGCGCTCTACATCGACGGTCGACGGCGGCGTGGACAAGCCGGTCGCTGGTGATCCGGCCATCTCAGCTGGTCCTCTCGTAGAGGGTGACCACGGCGGCGCCGCCGAGCCCGATGTTGTGCTGGAGTGCCAGCCGGGCGCCCTCGACCTGCCGGGCGTCGGCCTGGCCGCGCAGCTGCCAGACCAGCTCGGCGCACTGCGCGAGGCCCGTTGCGCCGAGCGGGTGTCCCTTGGACAGCAGCCCGCCGGACGGGTTGGTGACGACCTTCCCGCCGTAAGTGTTGTCGCCGTCCAGGACGAACCTTTCCGCGGTCCCCTCGGGGGTGAGCCCGAGCGCCTCGTAGCTGATCAGCTCGTTGGTGGTGAAGCAGTCGTGCAGCTCCACCACATCGATGTCGTCGGGCCCTACGCCGGCGTCGGCGTAGACGCGCTCGGCCGCGGCCCGGCTCATGTCGTAGCCGACGACCTTCATCATGTCTCCGGCGTCGAAGGTGGAAGCGGTGTCGGTGGTGAGCGCCTGGGCGCGGATGGCGACGGAGGCGTCCAGGCCGTGCCGCCGCGCGAAGTCGGTGCTGCAGACCACCGCGGCGGCCGCGCCGCAGGTGGGCGGGCAGCACTGCAGGCGGGTCAGCGGCCCGTAGATGCGCGGGGACGCCAGCACCTCCTCCTCGGTCAGCGCCGTCCGGAACACCGCATAGGGATTGCCTGCGGCGTGGCGCCGTGCCTTGACCGAGATCTTCGCGAACGTCTCGGGCGCGGTGCCGTGCGCGTCGGCGTAGGCCTGGCCGGCGCCGCCGAACAACTGCGCGGCGACCGGTGCGTGCGCGTCCGCTCCCTGGATCTGCGCCATCGCCGTCTCGGAGCGTTGCAGGGGGTCGGGGCGGTCGTCCCAGACGCTGGCGAGGGCGCCCGGGCGCATCTGCTCGAAGCCGACGGCCAGCACGCAGTCCACCTCGCCGCTCTGGACTGCCTGGCGGGCCAGCCACAGCGCAGAGGAGCCGGTGGCGCAGTTGTTGTTGACGTTGACGATGGGGATGCCGGTCTGCCCGAGGCCGTACAGGGCCGCCTGGCCGCAGGTGGAGTCGCCGTAGACGTAACCGGCGTAGGCCTGCTGCACCTGGCGGTAGTCGAGGCCCGCGTCCGCCAGCGCGACGCGGGCGGCCTGCTCGGCGAGCACCGTGTAGGGGGTGCCCGCACTGGGCTTGGAGAACGGAGTCATCCCGACCCCGGCGATCTGAACGAAACGGTCCACGCAGAACCTCCGCACTGGTGTCATGCCGCTTGCTCTTGCCAACGGAGGTTAATCCATATTTACTTACGCCACCAAGTGCCCACTACAGACGCATGCTGTGATCTCATGGTCCACCATCGAATCTTCACTCTGGAGGGGTGATGGCGCTGCCTTCCCGGCTCGACCGCCTAGCGCTCCCACTCGTGGCCGCCCCGATGACCGACGTGTCGGGGCCCGAACTGGTGACCGCGGCGTGCCGCAACGGGGTGGTGGGCTCGTTCCCCACCCACAACGCGCGGACGCCCTCCGAACTCGACAGCTGGCTGGAGCAGATCACCGCCGGCCTGGCCGACCTGGAGGACGAGGCCGCTCCGTTCGCCGCGAACCTGGTCGTGCACCGCTCGAACCAGCGGCTCGCGGGAGACGTCGCCTCCCTGATCCGCCATGAGGTGCCCCTGGTCATCACCAGCGTCGGGTCGCCCGCTCCCGTCCTGGCCCCGCTGCAGGACGCGGGCTGCCTGGTCTTCGCCGACGTCGCGAGCATGCGGCACGTCCAACGCGCGATCGACGCCGGCGTGGACGGCCTGGTGCTGCTGACAGCGGGCGCCGGCGGCCAGACGGGCTCGGCCAACCCGCTGTCGTTCGTCCGGGCCGTCCGCGGCCAGTTCGACGGACCCATCGTCCTCGCCGGAGGCGTGTCGGACGGCGTCGCCGTGTGGGCCGCCCAGGCCCTGGGCGCCGATCTGGCCTATATGGGCACCAAGTTCATCGCGACCACCGAGAGCCTCGCCGACGACGCCTTCCGCCGGGCACTGGTCGAATCGACCCTGGACGACGTCACCCTCACCACCGCACTGAGCGGTCTACCAGCCAACTTCCTGGACGGATGGTTGAAGAAGGCGACGGCGGACGCCCCGCCCCAGGGCACCGACGGGTTCGCGCAACAACGGCTCCTCAACCAGCGCAACGTGTGGAGCGCCGGCCACAGCGTCTCGGGAATCACCGGGATCCTCGGCGTCGCCGAACTGGTCGATCAGACCCGCCGCGAGTACGACCAAGCCCGGCAGGCGACGGCCGAGGCGCTCCAGCGGGCCGCCGAGCACCGGCACTCCGCATCACCACGGCAATCCACGGCCACCCCAGGATCAGGAAGGTAGACGCCATGTGGGGAACTCTGCCCAAGGTCTTCGACCGGACGTGCACCTACTACGCCGACCGCACCGCCCTCGTGGACGCCGACCGGCGCCTCAGCTACGCCCAGATGCGCCAGTGGGCCAACCGGGTCGGTAACGGACTCACCGGCCTCGGAGTCGGCAACGGGCATCGCGTCGGGCTTCTCATGCCGAACTGCCTGGAATTCATCCCCACGATGTGCGGGATCTGGAAGGCGGGCGCGGCGGTCACCCAGATGCCCACGCGCGCCTCCGCCGAGGACTTCCACTACTTCCTCGACGAGGTCGGGGCCTCGACGCTGATCTACCACGAATCCTTCGACGGCCAGATCGCGCAGATCCGCGACCGGCTCCCCGAACTCCAGCACGTCATCCGGCTCGGCGGCGGCACCCCCGCGGCGGACGTCCTGGACTACGAGACCGCCTTCGGGACGCAGCCCGCGTCCGCCCCGGACGTGCACATCAGTATCGAAGACCTGGCCTTCGTCGGGTTCACCTCAGGAACCACGGGCGTTCCCAAGGGCGTCCTGCAGACCCACGCCACCTGGTCGCACTACGCGATCAGCGCGGGCCTGGAGATCGGCGACATCCGCCCCGGCGAGGTCTTCGCGCACGCCGCGCCGCTCACGCACTTCACCCAGACCTTCGTGATGCCCGTCTTCATGCGCGGCGGAACCAACGTCCTGCTGCCCGGTTTCGACCTCGGTCTGCTGCTGGACACCATCGAGCGGGAGGGCGTGACGGCCACCGCCGTCGTCCCCACGATCGTGTACATGCTGCTGGACCACCCCCGCCGCGAGAAGGCCGACCTGTCCACGCTCCGCACGATCATCTATGCCGGCTCCCCCATGGCCCCCGACGGGCTCCGCCGCGCCCTGGAGACCTTCGGTCCCGTCTTCGCCCAGACCTACGCCGGAACCGAGCCCGGCTACATGACCTGCCTGCGCAAGGAAGACCACCGCCTGGACTCCCCCGAGTGGATCGCCCGGCTGGCCTCGGCCGGACGCGCGATGTACCACGTCGACCTGACCGTCCGCGACACCGACGGCAACCTCCTGCCGCCGGGCGAGACCGGCGAGATCTGCGCCTCCCAGCCCGGGCAGATGGTCGGCTACGTCGACGCCGACCGGGACGCCGAGGCGATGCAGGACGGCTGGGTACGGTCCGGCGACATCGGCTACATCGACGACGCCGGCTACGTCTTCATCGTCGACCGCAAAAAGGACATGATCGTCACCGGCGGCTTCAACGTCTTCCCCCGCCAGATCGAGGACGTCCTGATCACCCACCCCGCCGTCGCCCAGTGCGCCGTCATCGGCGTCCCGGACCCGCGGTGGGGCGAGGCGGTCAAGGCGCTCGTGGTCGTCCGGCCGGGCGCCCCGGTCGAACCCGACGAGCTCATCGCCCTAGTCAAGGAGCACAAGGGAAGCGTCTGGGCGCCCAAGAGCGTCGACTTCATCGACTCCTTGCCCACCAACCCCGCAGGCAAGATCGACAAGAAGTCGCTGCGGGCACCGTACTGGTCCGGCCGCAGCCGCCAGGTCAACTGACCGCCCACCCTCCCCGCGACACCCCCACCCATTTCCGACCGCAGCAGAGCGGTCCTCTGCTGCACCCCCGGCGGAAGGACAACCACCCCACATGGGACGCGTAAGCCTGCCCAAAACCAGACCGACACTCCTGATCGTCGGCACCCTCATGGCCGTCCTGATGACGGTCACCGCCGCCCAGGCCCTCACCGGCAGAACACCGGCCAGAGCCGGCACCACCACACCGACGGCGGCGGCCGTCCCCTGCCAGCAGCTCACCGGCCTGGACCTCACCGCCCTGCCCGACGCCCCCACAAAGATCATCTCGGCGACGCACGTCGCCGCCAGCGCCGACAAGCCCGCCTACTGCAAGGTCAAGGGCTACGTCTCACCCCAGATCCAGTTCGAACTCCGGCTCCCCGAACAGGGCTGGACCGGACGCTACGTGCAACTCGGCTGCGGCGGCTTCTGCGGATTCGAAGCCCCCGACAACCCCAACCACTTCGTCCCCGGCGGATGCGCGCCCCCCGACGACGGACGCGTCGTCCTCGGCGCCAGCAACGGCGGCCACATCGGCGTCGACTCCCGAGACGCCCTCTGGGCCCACTCGGACCCGCAACTGCGAATCGACATGGCCTACCGGTCCGAGCACGTCACCGCGCTCGTCGCCAAGGCCGTCACCAAGGCCTACTACGGGCAGGCGCCCCAGTACTCCTACTTCGCCGGATGCTCCAACGGCGGCCGGCAGGCACTGATGGAGGCCCAGCGCTACCCCGACGACTTCGACGGCATCATCGCCGGCGCCCCCGGCAACAACCTCACCGCACTGGCCGGCGAGTTCTTCCCCTGGATCGCCACCGTCAACACCGACGACGAAGGCCGCCAGATCCTCGGCCCGGACAAACTGCCGCTCCTGCAGAACAAGGTCATGCAGGCCTGCGACGCCACCGACGGGCTCACCGACGGCCTCATCAACAACCCGCGCAACTGCGACTTCGATCCCGGCACGCTGCGCTGCCCCACCGCCTCGTCCCAGCCGACCTGCCTGACCAGAGACCAGGTCGACGTGGTCCGCAAGATCTACCAGGGACCGGTCGACGCCAAGGGCCGAAAGCTGTTCCCCGCCGGACTCGCCAAGGGCACCGAAGCAGCCTGGCTCGGCTACGTCATCGCGCCCCAAGGCCAGACCGGCGGCCTGGAAGCACTCGGCTACAACTACCTCAAGTACTTCGCGTCCTGGAACAACCCACCCGCCTCGTACACCCTCAAGGACCACCGCTTCGACCTGCGCACCTTCAAGAAACTGCGCAAAATGAGCGGCATCTACGACTCCACCGACCCCGACCTCACCCGCTTCCGCGACCACGGCGGCAAGCTCATCATGTGGCACGGCTGGTCCGACCCCGCCATCCCGACCGAGAGCACCCTGGCCTACCACCACGCCCTCACCCAGCGGATGGGCGGCCCCAAGGCCACCGGACGATTCGCCCGAACCTTCCTGTTCCCCGGCGTCTACCACTGCGTGAACGGATACGGACCCGACACCTTCGACCTGTTCACACCCATCTACGACTGGGTCGAGAAGGGCACCGCACCCCAGAAGGTCATCGCCGCGAAGAAGAACGGCGACCAGATCGTCCGGACCCGGCCCGTCTACCCCTATCCGATGCAGACCAAGTACACCGGCACCGGAAGCATCGACGACGCCGCCAACTTCACCGGCGTCATGCCCAGCAAACAACCCGGCGACCGCTACCCCTGGGTCGGCGCCCCATTCCGCTCCGACTACCAGCAGACCTGCCGCTGGGAAGGCACAAAACTGAAGTGCACCCGGACAAGGTCCGCCTGAGTCCACGCTGAACACAGCCTCACGGGACCGCGGGACCGCGGGAGCGCGCAGCGCACCGTGGCAGAACGCCACAGGGCCAGCGCGCCCCGCGGTCCCACGCGGTCAAGGCGTTCCCCTCCCGCAGGGCCCGCGCCGACGCCCTTCAATGCTCATCTGAGAACTCGAACGGAATAGAAGACGAAGCATCCGAACAAGCACGACAAACCGTAGGCGATGTTCCGCCCGGTGCCACCGAAGAAGACGTAGAAGCACGCCGCGAATACGCAAATCAAGACGAGAACGATGTCCAGGATCCCCAGGATGAGTGCGAGCACAAGTCGGATCAAGAACCAGACGAACCCCAGGCCGTACCACTTTCCCATGGTCGAGTCGTCGTAGGCCCATCGGCTCAAGGCCAGTGGACTGTAGAACCCCTCATCCCAGTAGCGCCGCCACCTGTCGATTCCTTGATTCAGCAGATTCGGCGAGGCCTCCTGAGCCGTCACCTGGGCGGGCTTGAACTCGATACTCTTTACCTGAGCCTGCGTGACGTCGACCCTCACCGTACGGTCTCGGACCTGGATCTTTGTCGTCCCCTCCAGGGTGGCCTCGAACTCACCGGCATGGCCACCAAGATCGTAAATCTCGTCGAAGCCAGCGGACTGGTCACGGAGCACCACACGGATGGCGTCGGCAGGCGGCTTCGGCAGGGCGTATTTGGCACCGATCGAGAACTCGCCCAGGGGCGTCACCACCGACTTGTCTCCGGAGACGACCAGCCCGCTCCCCGGGCTATAGCTGATCTTGAACGGAAGAAACGTCGGCTTGTACGACCCCTGGGCGCTACCACCGCCCCCACATCCTGACACGCCAACGAGAACCACGATCAGCAGCGGCGCGATGACGAGCCCGACACGGCGAGTCATATCGCCGGACCCTACGTCACGACGTGTCGCGCCACCATGTCAAACGACACAGACCAACGTCCGATACAAAGCTGAGTCTGTCGGGGCCCGGCTCCTGCGCCCGACCTTTATGCTGCGACGCGACCACACAGCGAATTGCGCTTCCCTCAACCACCTCCGGGTCCGCGAACCGATCACCGTGTGATCGTGAGTTCTGCCCAGGATCGGCAGCCAGTCAACGCGCAGGACAGCCGGGACGGGGTGGCGGGCGCCTGGCCGTGCGAGGCGGGCGTTGGCCTGGGCGGATGGGACTTGCTAACATATCATTCTGTGATGATGTCAGCTGATACTGATGTGTTGAAGCTGTTGGCCGATCCGCTGCGGGCCCGCATCGTGAGCCTGCTCGCCGACGAGGCGCTCTGCACGTGCCACCTGGTGGAGGAGACCGGGGCACGGCAGACCAACGTCTCCAACCACCTGCGCGTCCTGCGAGATGCCGGCCTGGTCGAGACCGAGCCCTGCGGACGGTTCACCTACTACCGGCTGCGCCCAGAGGCACTGGAGGCGCTGGCCACGCGGTTCAGCGAACTCGCCGCAGCAGCTCACACCGCCTATGACAACGACAGGAAAAGGCCCTGCACGTGACCACCCAGACCTCCGAGACCGCAGCGAACCAGCCCGAGAGCGGGCTGGTGGGCAAGCTGTCCACGCTGGACCGCTTCCTGCCGGTGTGGATCATCGTCGCCATGGCGGTCGGTCTCGGCCTGGGCCGGGCGGTGCCCGGGCTCGACGACGCACTCTCCAAGGTGGAGATCGGCGGGATCTCCGTACCGATCGCGCTCGGCCTGCTGATCATGATGTACCCGGTGCTGGCCAAGGTTCGCTACGACCGCCTCGACACCGTCACCGGCGACCGGCGTCTGATGACCTCCTCGCTGATCCTCAACTGGCTGGTGGGTCCGGCGATGATGTTCGCGCTGGCCTGGATCTTCCTGCCGGACCTGCCCGAGTACCGCACCGGTCTGATCATCGTCGGGCTGGCCCGCTGCATCGCGATGGTCATCATCTGGAACGACCTGGCCTGTGGAGACCGCGAGGCCGCCGCCGTCCTAGTCGCCCTCAACTCCGTCTTCCAGGTCATCGCGTTCGGCGCCCTGGGATGGTTCTACCTGCAAGTGCTACCGGGTTGGCTGGGCCTTGCCACCGACGAGGTCGACTTCTCGGTCGGCAAGATCGTGGTGAACGTGCTCGTCTTCCTCGGCGTCCCCCTGCTGGCCGGCTACCTCACCCGCCGCACCGGCGAGAAGACCAAGGGGCGCGACTGGTACGAGTCCCGGTTCCTGCCCCGCATCGGGCCGGTCGCGCTGTACGGGCTGCTGTGCACCATCGTGATCCTCTTCGCCCTCCAGGGGAAGACGATCACCTCCCAGCCCGCCGACGTCGCCCGCATCGCAGTGCCCCTGCTGGTCTACTTCGCGCTCATGTGGGGCGGCTCCTTCGCCCTCGGACGCGCCGTCCGGCTGCCCTACCCGCGCACCGCGACGCTCGCCTTCACCGCCGCCGGAAACAACTTCGAGCTGGCCATCGCGGTCGCCATCGGCACGTTCGGCGTCACCTCCGGCCAGGCCCTGTCCGGCGTCGTCGGCCCCCTGATCGAAGTGCCGGTGCTGGTCGCGCTGGTATACGTCTCGCTCTGGCTGCGCCGCCGCAGCACCGCCCAGCCATCAGTCGAGCAACCCCAGATCCGCTAGTGTTTCGCTCGAAAAGTTTCTTTTCGTTTGATTTTGGCGATGATCTCGTCGGCGTCCTTGGTCCAGGAGAACGGTTCGCAGCGGTCGTTCCAGCCGTCGATGAATGCGCCGATCGCGGCGGTGAGTTGTTTGACCGAGGTGAACGAGCCGCGGCGGATGGCTTGGCGGGTGATGATGCCGAAGAAGATCTCGACCATGTTCAGCCAGGAGCAGCCGGTCGGGGTGAAGTGCAGGGTGATCCGGGGATGCTTGGCGAGCCAGGCCCTGACGTTGGCGTGCTTGTGGGTGCGGTAGTTGTCGCACACGATGTGCAGCTCGGTGTCGGGGTAGGCGGCGGCGACCTTCTTCAAGAAGGCCAGGAACTCGGTGTTGCGGTGGCGGCGGTAGCAGGCGTCGGCGCCGATGCGGCCGGTGGCGACCTCCAGGGCGGCGAACAGGGTGGTGGTGCCGTGCCGGATGTAGTCGTGGGTCTGCTGCTCGGGGATGCCCGGACGGATCGGCAGGATCGGCTGGCTGCGCTCCAGTGCCTGGCACTGGGACTTCTCATCCACGCTCAGCACGATCGCGTTCTCCGGCGGGTGCAGGTACAGCCCGACCACGTCACGGATCTTGGTCTCCAGCTGCGGGTCGGTGGAGAACTTGAAGCTCTCCTTGCGCCAGGGCTGCAGCCCGTAGGACCGCCACACTTCCACCACCGTGGAGGGTGCGACGTTCAGTTCCTTGGCCAGCAGCCGGCTGGACCAGTGCGTCACGCCCAGCTTGGCCGGAGGCGGCTCCAGCGTGCGCACCACGATCTCCACCTCGTCCACGCTGCGCGGACGCCCCGGCCGGGCGGCATCGGTCAGCGCCGCGATCCCGCCCGAGGCGTACCGGCCGCGCCAGTGCCGGACGGTCGGCACCGAGGTCCCGGTCAGCTCGGCCACCTCGGTGTGCGCCAGCCCCTCGGCCGCCAGCAGCACGATCCGCGCCCGCCGGGCCAGGCCCGCCGAGACACTGCGCGCCGACTCCAGCCGGCGCAACTCGGCCGCATCACCATCACGCAATGCCAAAGGGGCAGCGATTCGCATACCCCAGTCTCTCAAACAGAAAGAAACTTTTCGAGCGAAACACTAGGACTGAACCGGTGATCCGCCTGGACTGCCTTCAATCACGGTCTTAACGAGCAGTCCCGTGATCATCCTCCTCGACCGCTGAGGTGGGCTTTCCGGTGGCTGCCGCCCATTCCTCGGGATGTGAAATGGCGAGCAGCCGGAACTGCTGAGGGTGCGTGCTGTCATACGGCGTGACAGCTTCGAACTTCATGCGGGAATGGTCTCGGATGAGCAGCATCTCGATCACCCGCGCAGCCGTCTGCAGGTCCTCCGCTATCGTCCCGGCCGGGACCTCTGTAGGCGAGAGGACGGTCCCGTCGCTCCCGCGGTCGACATAGAACCCTCGCTGCTTGGCACGGTTGGCCTCCTTGGCTGCGACCGCGGCTTCTTCGCACCATCGGTTACCGATCGCCTCCCATGCCTCCTGGTCGGTGCCCAGGTCGCTCATGGCGCTGTAGTCACCCCAAAACTCGGCAAGCTCGTCGCCGAAAACGACTGCTTCGAGGTACTTCCTTGTGTGGTTCAGTCCGTACTGAGCCAGTTGCTCTACGGTGCGGAACTTCTCGTCGCCCTGGCTCCAGGCGCCCTGGAAGGCGTCGTAAATCCAGAGCGCTTTACCGAGTTCTTCCTGGGCCAAGACGGTGAGCGATCGCGCGCGCCCGAAGGAGCCCGCAGAGAGCAGACATCGGGCGTCCGCGACCAGAGAAGAGGCGTTGTCCATCAACGCCGTCCAGAACTCACGTGCCTCAACCGGGCGCATCTCCACCATCGCTTCAGTGTGTCTTAGCCGCCGAGGAGATCCAGACCGATTTTTCGGACGATAGCGCCATCGCGGCTGGAGAGTGGGTACATCTTCGGGCGGCGTGCCGGCGTCGTCGGCGGTGATGCGTCTATCGGATAAGGCAGCCGACCGCGTTCGGTGAGCGTGCAGCGGTCGATGGCCACCGGGCCGTGGCAGCCGAAGCCGACAAGCTCCGTGGTCGGCTGGAAAACACCGGTCAGGTAGCGCGGTCCTTTAATCGGGCGGCGGTAGGAGCCGTGCAGTGCACATGTCCTAGGGGCGGCGAGTTGGTCGAAAAGGTCGGCCAAGAGTCGGGCGTCCAATCGGGCCCGGCGCCCAGCACCGTGGTGTGTCGGGCGGCGCGCGGCTTGCCGGGTGGGCTGGGCAGCGCCTGCGGCAAGGCGTATCACGCCGGTGTACCTGGGATGCGGAGGCCGATGCCGGGCAGGAACCGGCCGACCCGAGCGGCGTAGGCGGTGTAATCGCCACCGTGGGCTCGCAGCAGGTACGGCTCTTCAACTGCGCGAACCTGCATTTGGATCGCCGCGACGGTCAGCCCCAGACCGAACAGGGCGATCACGTTGGGGACCATGGCAGCCAGCCCGGCCGCAGTGAGGATCATCGCGGTGAAGATGGGATTGCGTGCCAGCGCGAACACGCCGCCGGTGACCAGTTCGGTGCGCTCGTCCTCCTGCACCCCGATACGCCAGGAGGTGCCCATCGATGTCTGCGCGGCCAGCGTGGCCACCAGTCCCACGGCGGCCAGCACAACACCGACCGCCTGGACGGCGGGATGGTCCAGAAGGTCGACGGCGAGTAGTCCGGCAAGCGCGGTGACAGGGCCGGCGGCACCGATGAGCAGGGCGCCGGTGAACAGCACCCGGGCCCACCACTGCACACCGCCCTTGGTGAGGCCGCCGCCGCGGAAGCCGGTGTCGCCGGTGCGGCGCCACTGCACCCAGGAACGCAGCCCGAACGCCAGCACGGCCCAGGCCAGATAGATGACCAACGCGGCGATCGCCACGATGTCCTCCAAGATTGTCGAGGGGAGAGAAGGGGGCCGGTCAGGAGCAGCAGGCGCAATCGGGCCCGCAGGGCGCGCATCCGTCGTCCTGGCTCTTCACCGCGGTATCGGCGATGGTGGAGGCGGCCGGGGCCGAGGGGGCGCAGCAGGTGTCGCCGCGCCAGGCCTCGCGGCCTTCCTTGACCGCGACGGCTGCGATGACCAGCGCGGCGATCGGATCGGCCCAGGCCCACCCGAGCAGGCTGTTGACCAGGAGTCCGGCCAGCAGCACACCCGACAGGTAGGTGCACAGCAGAGTCTGTTTGGAGTCGGCAACCGCGCTGGCCGACCCCAACTCGCGGCCTGTGCGGCGCTGCGCGGCCGACAGGAACGGCATGATGACCAGCGACAGGGCGGCCAGCACCAGTCCCACAGAGGAGTGTTCGGCGTCACCGTCGCTCACGAGGGCGCGGACAGAGTCGGCGGCCACATAGACGGCCAACGCGAAGAAGGACATCGCGATGATACGCAGGGCGCGCTGCTCCCGCTGCTCGACCCGCTCTGAGTCACGCGCGGAGAACTGCCAGGCCACCGCAGTGGCGGAGGCGACCTCGATGACCGAGTCCAACCCGAACGCCACCAACGCACCTGACGAGGCCAGCGTTCCGGCGGTGATCGCAGCGACGGCCTCGATCCCGTTGTAGATGATGGTGGCGGCCACCAGCAGCCGCACCCGCCGGGCCAGCACCGCCCGCCGTTGCGGCGACGGGTCCAGCGTCACCGTGCTCATGTCTGCACCTGCGGCTCGGGAGCGCATGCGCCCAGCGGCGCGCCCGCGGCACCGGTGCCGTAGGTGGGGCAGAGGGCGACGGCTCGGTCGGTGGCGGAGAGGAGGTGCTCGGCCGAGCGCAGCAGGTCCAGTAGGGCCGGGGTGGCAATGAAGTAGAACGACTGGCGGCCCTCGGCGCGATAGTCCACCAGCTTGCAGCCGCGCAGGCAGGCCAGGTGCTTGGACACCGTGGATTGCCCCAGCCCGAGTTCGCGGGTCAGGTCCACTACCCGCGCCTCACCCAGGGTCAGCCGCTGCACGATCGACAGTCGCACCGGATCAGCCAGTGAGTGGAACAGCGCCGCAGCCGATGCCAGTTCATCCAAGGGAGTCATTCCGCAATCGGAATCAATCGCCATAGCACGATGATATCCCGAGCGCGTGGTGGGTCAAGACTTTCAGATCCGATGGCGCGGACCATCCGAAAGCGACGGGGACGCAGTAAAGGTCGACCAAGTAGGCGCTGTCTGCGTCGCCGACACCCGTCGCAATCCTGGACAGGACCGCTGGCGTCCTCCGCATGCTCATCGCCCGGTTGAAGATCCGGCCATGGTGGGCGGAGGCATCACCCAGCCCGGTGAGGGCGCCGGAAGGTCGCTCATCGGGTGATGATGGTGCAGATGGCGCTGTCATCGCAGTCGGCCGGGTCGGTGGCGGCGGCCCGGTGCTTGAGGTCGGTGAGGGCGGCGCGGGTCTGGGTCAGCTCGGCGATGCGTGCCTGGATCTGGCCGATGTGCTGGTCGATGAGGTCGGCGACGTGCCGGCATGGAGGTTGGCCGGAGTCGCGGATGGCCAGGACGCCGCGGATCTCGGCGAGGGCGAGTCCGGCCGATTGGGCGTCGCGGATGAAGGTGAGCCGCGCCAGCGCCTCGGGCGGATAGTCGCGGTAGCCCGTGTTGGTGCGCGGCGGGGGCGGCAGCAGCCCGGCCTGTTCGTAGAACCGGATGGTCTTGGTGGTCAACCCGGCCAGCGCGGCGAGGACACCGATGCGCATGTGCCCATGCTAGGCGCTTGACCTTCCAGCACGCTGGAAGCTTTACGTTCGATCGCGACGGCGGCGCACGCGTCGCGATGGCGGCGTCCATGACTCGCCGGACGCGCTGGAGACTGGCATGGACTTGATGGTGTTGACGGTGCAGGACTGCCCGAATGGTCCGCTCTTGGAGGAACGACTGGCTGAGGTGCAGGCCGAGCGCAGCCGGCTCCCGGTAACGCGCCGGGTGATCTCCGATGAGGCCGAGGCGGCCCGCTGGGGAATGCGGGGGTCACCGACCCTGCTGATCGACGGCATCGACCCGTTCGCCGACCCGTCCACCCCGGCGAGCGTGTCGTGCCGGATGTACCGCGCACCTGACGGCCGCTTGGAGGGGGCGCCGCCAGTGGCCGCGCTGCGCCGGGCCTTGGAAGCGGCTGACGGCGACCCGGGCGGAGCGGTGCCGCCGGAGCCTTGGGCGGACGCACTGGGTCGAGCCGGGGCGGGGCGGCTCGCGCCCGCCGAGGGCCGGTTGCGGGCAGTGCATCAGCGGGTGCTGCACGCCTTCGCCCGCACCGGGCGGGCACCGGAGGTGACCGAACTCGCGGAGGCGGCCGCCCCGCGAGACGCGCGGACGGTGCTGGAGGAGCTGCATGCCGCGAACTTCCTGCGCCTGGACGAAGCCGGCGGGATCCGCGCCGCCTATCCGTTCTCGGCGGCGCCGACGGCGCACATCGTGCAGATCGCCGGCGGGCTGCAGGTCTATGCGATGTGCGCGGTCGACGCGCTGGGCATCGCGGCCATGCTGCACGCGCAGGTGCGGATCCGATCGGCAGACCCCGGCACGGGGACCCCGGTCACTGTCACCGTGCCCGCCGACGGTTCAGGGGCACTGTGGGATCCGGTCACTGCGGTCGTGTTCGCCGGACGCCGCACCGATCAGAGCGACTGCGCAAGCCGCGAGGAGTCGACGGCACAGCCCGCGGCGGTCGACGTGTGCTGTGGCTACGTCAACTTCTTCGCCTCGGCGCGGACCGCCGCCGCCTGGGAGCGGGCGCACCCGGAGGTGACCGGCCGGACACTGGGCCAGGCCGACACCGAACGGCTCGGCACGCCATCTTCAGCCCGCTACTGACCGGCGCCCGACCCACGTAGCCGCACGACCACGCCTGGAACCTGCGGCAAGCCGGTTCGTAGTCGTTCGACAGACCGGCCACGCGCCTTCGACAACCAATCCTTGTCTAACCTGCAGATCGACAACCTAGTTTTGTCGATGTGGATGCTTTAGCGCTGAGCCCCAGGATCCTGATCGATGCCGTCTCTGAGCAGGCGGACAGCTCCGACCCACTCGTGCTGCTGGAGACGGCCGTCGGGGTCGCCGCCGAAGTGGGCGAATCGGCCGACGCGATGGTCGAGCACTTCGTCGCCGCCGCGCGCTCGGCAGGGCTTTCGTGGACGGTGATCGGGCAGCGACTCGGAATCTCCAAACAGGCCGCCCGGCAGAAGTTCGCCGACCGGATCGGCCCGGTCGCCGCTCCGATCGACGCGGGGAAGGCCACGATCGCCCCGCGGCTGGCCGCCTGCCTGCAGGCCGCGCAGGCCGCCGCCGACGCGGACGAAAGCGTTCCCGGCACGCAGCATCTGCTGCTCGGGCTGCTCCATGCGGGGATCGCCGCCGGCGTCCTGGACCGGGCCGGGGTGACCCGGGAGAAGATCCGCCAGTCTTCCGCCAGGCTGTTCGAACCCACCGTCATCACCGGCGACGACGAGACCGAGCGGCGCCGTTGTCGGGGACGGAGGCGCCGACAACGCACTGGCCATCGCGCATCAGATGGCCGCGCGCCGCGGCCAGAGCCACGTCCGCACCGAGCACCTGCTGTTCGCGTTGATCACCGATGAAGGCGCCGCCTCCCGCCGCGTGCTGGACGACGTGGGCCTTGACATCGCGGTGATCAAGAAAGAGCTCAACGAGGTGATCCCGCCGGTCCCGCGCCGTCCTCGCCGCCGTCAGCGCAAGGGCCAGTGCGATCCCCGTGACCGGGCCTGCTCCTTCTGCGGCTGCACCGATACGGGCCGTCCCATGGTCGCCGGACCCGGCGTGTGGATCTGCAACGACTGCGTCACCTTGGCCACCGACATCCTCGCCAGCGGCGACCGCGCCCTGCGGCCCGGCTAAGACGGCCGCACTCTTCGAAAGCCCTGGGCTCAGACCACGGGTTTGGCGGCTTGGACGATCGCCGAGTGCATGCCGTCGGTGAGCCGGTGGGTGGGGGCGATGGTGATGCCGGTGACCCCGGCGGCGGTCAGATGGTCGCGGTATTCGATGAAAGTGAGGGCGCCGGCGATGCAGGCGACGTGGTCGCCGCGGGTCGCGCGGTCGTCGGGGGTGAGGTGGTTCTCGGCGACGACGTCGCTGATGCCGAGTCGTCCGCCAGGCCGCAGGACCCGATGGGGTTCGGCGAGCACCGCGGGTTTGTCGGTGGAAAGGTTGATCACGCAGTTTGAGATATCCACGTCGACGTGGTCGTCGGGAAGCGGGATCTGCTCCATGTTCCCTTGGAGGAACTCCACATTGGTGGCGCCGGCCTCGCGTGCGTTGCGCCGGGCGAGGACGAGCATCTCCTCGGTCATGTCCAGGCCGTAGACCTTGCCGCCCGGGCCGACGCGGCGAGCCGACAGCAGGACGTCGATGCCCCCGCCCGAACCCAGGTCCAAGACGGTGTCGCCGGCGGCCAGTTCTGCGACGGCCAGCGGGTTGCCGCAGCCGAGGCTGGCGGTGACCGCGTCGGCGGGCAGCTGCGAGCAGTCGTGGTCGGTGTACCGGGCGGCTCCGAAACCGGGCTCGTCCAGGCTGGTCGGGGCGGTGCAGCAGTCGCCGCCTTGGGGTGAGGTCGAGCAGCAGCCGGTTCCGGTGCGGGCGGCGACCGCTCGGGCGGCCGCGGCCTAGTGGGCTCGGACCTGGTCGCGTACCCGGCTGTTGTCCTTGGTGTCGGAAGCAGCGGCCGTGTTGGTGGTGTCGGGATCGGTCATGGGACGGTCTCCTCACGGGAAGCGGTCCGAGGTTTGGACGGTGCAAGATGGCGGTGCAGCGCCCGCAGCAGCAGCGGCAGGCCGACCGCGGCGGGCAGGAACCAGAAGGTGATCGGCGGAAGCAGCTTCCACAGCGGCAGCCGCGGCCCGTTGTCGACATAGAACGCGGTCAGCAGGGTGATGTAGGACAGCGCCATCGCGGTGATGTGGTGGCGCAGCCATCCGTGCCATCGCATCCGGCGGGCCGCGTATCCGGTACCGGCGGCGGCGAGCGCCAAGCCGCCGAGGATCAGCAGGTAGGCGGTGTGCGGCCGGGCGATGGCGATGCCGGACGCGGTGACCACGACCACGGCCAGGGCACCCAAGTAGATACGGCCGCGTCGGGGGTGGCGGCCGGGCCGCTTCGGGACGCGCATCGCGTCGACGCCACTGATGACGGCGGTCAGCCCGGCCGCAATGTGCAGGATGATCAGGCCGTCCAGCAGCATGGTCATCCCACTTCAGCCGGCCGGGTGTGCGCGGTGAGGAATCCGGCCAGCAGGTCGGCGACCTCGACCGGCCGTTCTTCCATCAGCAGGTGGCCAGTGGCGGGCAGGATCACCAGGCGTTCGGGTTGCCGTTGGGTGCCGGCGATGTCGCGGTGCAGCCGCTCGGCCCATTGGGCGGGGAAATGCACGTCCTCGGCGCCCCAGAGAATAAGCGTCGGGGCGGCGAATCGCCGGAGCCCTTCGAGCGCGGCGGCGGTATGGGCCTGGTTGGCGGGATCGAGCTGCGCCGCGAGGAACCGCCGGGTCTCGCCACGCCGGTGGGCATTGCCGAGGTTGGCGGCAATGTACCCGTCGACCAGCTCATCGGTGAGGGCGGCCTTATCGTGCACAGCCTTGCCCGAGGCCGGCGCCCACCGGAACAGCGACCGCCGAGACCACGCCCACAACACCACGCGCCCCAAGACCGGCAGCTGGGTGGCACGGACGAACGGCAGCTCCTCCGCCGAGGGCCAGTTGTCGTACGCCTCCGCATCGGCCAGCACCAAGGCGGTGATCCGGCCGGGATGGTCGGCGGCCAGCAGCTGGGCGATCGCGCCGCCCTGGTCATGACCGACCACGGCCACCTTGTCCAAGCCCAGTTCGTCCAGCAGTCCCAGCACCGCGTCGACTTGGGCGGGCAGCCGCCAGTCGGCATCCGGCGGGGTCTCGGTGTCCCCCAACCCGAGCAGATCCGGCGCCACGCACCGGATCCGCGGCCCCAGTCCGGTGATGACCCGCCGCCACACGAAGGACGAGAACGGGCAACCGTGCAGCAGCAGCACCGGCAGCCCGTCTCCCTCATCGAGGTAGGCGATGCGAGCCGCACCGACCTGGAGGTGCCGTTTCGTCAAGCCATGCTGATCATGCTCTGCCATCACCGGCCACCGCCGTCTCTTCGGCCAGGCACAACGCCAGGTCCAGCACCGCGGGAATGCACGGATCGGCGATCGAATAGAAGATCCGGTTGCCGTCCCGGCGGGCGGCCACGATGCCCCGGTCGGTCAGCCGCTGCAGCTGATTGGAGACCGCCTGCGGGCGCATCCCTACCTGCTCGGCCAGCTCCCCCACCGGCACCTCGCCGTCGCGGTGCAGCGCATGCAGCAACCGCAGCCGCGTGTCGTTCCCCAGCACCTTGAACAACACCACCAGCTGAGACGCCTGAGATTGGGTGAGCAGGGGCCGCTCGGCGAGCGGCGGCTTACCCGCCCGCTGCGTCGGCGTCAGCACCGACGCAGGCTCCGTGGAGCAGCACTCCGGACCTTCGTTCTCCATAAATCCACTATCACACGACTTCGTGTAATTATGTAGCCGCTCTCGGCTCTATTCGGAGTCGAGGTCGGGCCCGTCCTGCGGGGACGAACGATGCCCCCAAAGGGAGCTCCGCCGGTGGCTCATCGGACGCCGAGTTGGGCGGTGATGTCGCGGACGGCGTCTCGGGCGGTTCGGGCGGCGCCGACCAGGGTCGCCGATCCGGGGCCGGTCCAGTCGCCGTATCCCAGCAGGTGCAGCCGGGGTTCGGCCAGCGCCCGGGTTCCGCCGCCGGTCGGGATGCGTCCCGTCCCGTCGCGTAGGCCCAGCGGAGTGAGGTGGCTGAGGGCGGGACGGAAGCCGGTGCACCAGATGATCGCGTCGCAGTCTGCGGTGTGGCCGTCGGGCCAGGCCACACCGGTCGGGGTGAGGCGATTGAACATCGGTCGGGCGTGCAGTACGCCTTGGTCGCGGGCACGGCGGACGGAGGGGACGACAACGATGTCGCCGAGTCCACCTATGCCGCCAGAGTCGGCGTGCCCTTCGCGTAGTTCGTGGAAGCGCCGGGTGGCCAACTCGAACAGGGCGCGTCCGTCGAGGTCGTCGGGCAGGAAACGCGGCGGGCGCTGGGTCGTCCAGATCGTGGTCGCATGCGGGGCCAGGTCTGCCAGGATCTGGGCGGCCGAGTTGCCGCCGCCCACCACGACGACACGCTGCCCCTGGAACTCCTCGGGTGTGTGGTATTGGACGGTGTGGAGCTGGCGGCCTTGGTAGTCGCGGCGCCCGGGATAGTAGGGCAGGTACGGGCGCAGCCAGGTGCCCGTAGCGCTGATGACGTGCCGTGCCCACCAGGACGTGGTGGCGCTGTCCAAGCGGAGCAGGTCGCCGTCGCGGTGAATCGCCTTGATGCCCACTGGTCGATGCACCGGTAGGTCGTAGCGCCTCTCGTAGGCGGTCAGGTAGTCGACGACGTGTGCGGCGGGTGGGTAGCCATTGTTCCAAGAGGGCATGGGCCAGCCTGGGAGCGAACTGTTCCGGGCGGGTGAGAACAACCGTAGGGACGTCCACATGTGCGACCAGGCGCCGCCCGGCTGGTCCTGCGCGTCGAAGAGGGCGAAGTCCACACCGCTGCGGCGCAGGTAGAAGCCGGCGGCAAGGCCCGCTTGACCGGCGCCGATGACCGCAACGTCCAGGACGTTGTCGTTCACCTGGTGTCCTCCTGGCAATGTCACTGCTGGCTACCGTCCGGCGGGCGCGTGGCCGTCGGCGGTGGTGCGTGCTGGTGCGGTACCGGCGGCAAGGAGCGCGGCGACGACGGCGGCCGCGGTCAGAACCAGGAACATGCTGGAGTATCCGCCGAGTCCGGCAGCCAGGGCGGCGCCGGCGAAGGGTGCCAGAGCGGTAGCGGTAGTGATCGGGGCGGCGAGGATTCCGGACAGGGCGCCGTAGGAGGTGGTCCCCCACCGGTCCGAGACGGCAGTGGCCTGCAGCAGGGTGGCGATGCCGCGGGTGGTGCCGGCCAGGAACGCCACGGCGATGAGCAGGGCCACCGGGCCGGGGATGACGGCGAGCGCGGCGGTGGTGGCGGCCGACAGCGCCAGGATCCAGACGGTGCGGGCGCGGACGCCGGTGCGGCGGACCAGGGCGCCGTAGCCCAGGCGCCCAGTGACCTGTCCGACGCCTCCGAGGCCGAGTGCCCAGGCCGCAGTGCTGCTGCCGGCGCCGCGGGAGGTGAGCAGCGGGATGAGGTTGATCACCACTGCGTACATCGCGAACGCCGACAGGGTGAGCGCCAGGGTCAGCAGAAGGAACGGCCGGCTGCGGACGGTGGCCGAGACACCGGCGCGGTCGCGGGCGCGGCCTCCCGCTCTGTCCCGTCCGTCAGCGGCGGCCTTGGGCGGCGGGGGCCAGGGGCGCCGCAGGGCCAGCAGGTGCAGCGGTACGGTGATGACGGCCAGCACCACTGCCAGCACCAGGTAGACGCCGCGCCAGGACAGGTGGGCCGCCAAGGCGTCGGTGAGCGGTGCGAAAACGGTGCTGGCGAGCCCGGCGACCAGGGTGACGGTCGTCAGCGCACCGAGGTGGCGGGGCGCGTAGTAGCGGGTCAGTGCGGCGAAGGCGGGCTGGTAGAGCACGGCGGCCATGGCGGTCCCGGCCAGCAGCCAGGCGGCAGCGAACCACAGCAGGTTCGGCGCGGCCGCAACGGCGAGGACTGCCAGGACGGCCAGCACCGAGCCGCCGGTCATCAGGGTGCGGGGACCGTGCCGGTCCAGCGCGCGGCCGACCGGGATGCCGGCCAGGGCGGCCACGATCAGTGCAGCGGAGAACGCGGCCGTGATCCCCGCAGTGGACCAGCCGGTATCGCGGGTGATGGCCGAGGCGAGGACCGGGAAGGCGTAGTACAGCACACCCCAGCTGGTGATCTCGGTGATGCACAGTGCCGCCAGGGGGCTGCCCCCCGCTTGCGAGGCGTAGCCGATCAGCCTGCGGGCACCGGCGGCCGGGGCCGCCGGTGCCCGGTCTCGCGTGGCAGATTCGGCCGCGTCAGGCATCGTCGCGTTCGGCCTCGCCGGAGTAGCCGTGCACGCGTCCAGTCGCGAAGCCCACTCCGGCAGGGGCGCCGACACCGATCGCGACCGGTTCGGGCGCCGCGGCGCCGCAGCACGATCCGCCCTCGGGTTCGATCTGCGCGGCGGTCCCCGGCTCGGTGGAGCACGAGGTTCCGCTGCCGCCGTCCTCGCTGGTGGCGCCGGGCAGGAGGTCCTCGGTGACCAGGCTGGTGGAGCAGACGCCGGTCTCGGGGAGGTCGAGCTGGACGGTGTCGGCGGCTTCGCGGTCTCCGGCAAGCGCGGCGACGATCGAGCGGACCTGCTCGTACCCGGTGGCCATCAGGAACGTGGGGGCGCGTCCGTAGCTCTTCATGCCCGCCATGTAGAAGCCGGGCTCAGGGTGGGCGAGGTCGCGTTCGCCGTGCGGCGGGACGGTCCCACAGCTGTGGAAGTTAGGGTCGATCAGCGGCGCGAGCTTGGTCGGCGCCTCGGTCGCGGGGTCGAGTTCGACGCGGACCTCACGCAGCATGTCCAAATCGGGCCGGAATCCGGTGGCCGCGACCACGTTGTCGACCTGCAGGGTGCGGGCGCCGTCCGGGGTCTGGCCGGTGACCTGGACGGGCCCGGTGGCGGGGCCGCCATCAGGCGCGGTGAAACCGGTGATGGTGAAGCTGCGGACCAAGTCGATCTCGCCGTTGTTCACCGCCTGCTTGAGGCGGGTGCCGAGCGCGCCGCGCGCGGGCAGGCCGTCGGCGTCGCCGCCCCCGTAGATGCGGGCCACCGATGTGCCCCGCACCGTCCAGGTGATGCGGGTACCGGGTGCGGTCTTGGCGAGTTCGGCCAGGGCGAGCAGCGTGTTGGCGGCCGAGTGGCCCATGCCGACGACCAAGGTGTGGCGGCCGGCGAAGCGGTCGCGGTCGCGGCCCAGGACGTCGGGCAGCGGCCCGGTCAGGTACGGGGCGGCTTCCTGCTCGCCGGGGGCGGGCAGGCCGGAGTGGCCGAGCGGGTTGCCACGTCCCCAGGTGCCGGACGTGTCGATGACGGCGCGGGCGGCGAGGTCGGTGACGGCACCGTCCGGCCCGGCCGCGCGGACCAGCAGAGGGCGCTCGTCACGGCCGACCGTGCGGGTGACGTCCACGCCTTGGCGGGCGACGGCGGTCACCCGGGTGCCGGTGCGGATCCGTCCGGCCAGCTCGGGCACCTTGGCGAGCGGCGCCAGGTAGTCGCGGACCAGCTCGGCGCCGGTCGGCAACGCCTCCGGGTCGGGCAGGCGCCATCCGGTCGGCTCCAGCAGGCGGCGGGCGGCGGCGTCGGTGTCGTACCGCCAGGGCGAGAACAGCCGGACGTGCCGCCACGCGGAGATCGCGGCGCCGACCTCGTCACCGGCCTCCAGGACGAGGAAGTCCTGATCGCGTTCGGCCAGGTGCGCGGCGGCGGCCAGCCCGACCGGCCCGGCGCCGATCACCACGACCGGCGGCTCCTCATGCTCACCATCGGTGACGCAGCCGCAGCCGGCGTCGGTCTTGGCCTGATGGACGGTCGTCTCGGGATTCACGGCCTGCTCGGCGTCGGTGCAGCAGGCGCTGACGCCGCAGCAGCTTCCCTCGCCGGCGGACGCGGCCGACTCCTGTGGTCCGGTGTTGTCGTTCACTATGACTCCTTACCTGTTCGGTGATGGATCTCGCCATAGGCGAGGCGGTCAGAAGCGTGCGCGGTAGGCGGCGGTGGTGACGCGGCTGACGTGCGCGGCCGAGCGGCACGCGGCGGTGCAGACCTGGCCGCGGTCTTCGCGGAAGGTGATCTGGTCGGTGCGGGTGCGGTGGGCGGTGATCCGGGCGAGCAGCGCCTTCATCTTGACTCCCTGTTTCGATGTCCGTCTAAGTAGGCGCCAGCTTGCCTCATTGCATAGATAGATGTCAAATTAGATGTATGTCTAAGTTGATGGAGCTTGAAGACGTGACCGACCCGACCTGCTGCGCACCGCTGAGCGGCCCTGCTCTGAGCGAGGAAGAGGCGGCCGAGCTGGCCAAGGTGTTCAAGGCGTTGTCCGATCCCGTGCGGCTGCGCCTGCTCAACATGATCGCCTCGGTGGACGGCGGTGAAGCGTGCGTATGTGACCTGACCGGATCGTTCGAGCTGACCGCGCCGACCATCTCCCACCACCTGAAGGTGCTCCGCCAAGCCGGGCTGATCGAGGGTGAACGACGCGGGACGTGGGTCTACTACCGCGTGGTGGCGGAGCAGCTCACTCGCCTGTCGGGCTTGTTCGTCATGCCCGCCCTAGCACCGGCCTGACCTCTGGAGATCGGCCTTTCAACGCGACGTGCGGAGTTGTGCGCGGCGGCGCGTCGTCATCGCCCCGACGGGGCCGGCGTCGGGCTGCCGGCGCGGGTCTGCTTGCACAGCCGGGTCAGGACGTGGCGGGCGTCAGCGGCGACCCCGCGCAGGGTGGCCGAGGCGAACGAGCGCTGCCATTCCAGCCCGACGTACCCCAGACCCGGATGGGTGGCGGAGAGGCCGCCGTGGTGGCGCGGTTGGCCGTCTTCGTCCAGCGCGCCCAGCCCGGCGAGATAGTCGACGCCGGGCCGGTAGCCGGTGGCCAGCAGCAGCACGTCAGCGCGCTCTTGGGTGCCGTCGCTCCACACGACATGATCGCCGTCCAGGCGGGTGAACATGGGAAGGCGGTCGGGATTCCCCGTGGCGATGGCGTCCCGGTAGGTCCCGGTGTCGAACACCGGAGTGCCCTTGCCGCCGGTCAGCAGAGGCCGCGCCCACCCCGCGGCGTCCAGCCCGGTCCGCTGCAACCAGATGTGCATGTCGACGCCCAGGACGCGCTGCGCCATGAAGCGCAGTGGATGCCGGGTGGCCAGCGTCACCCGCGCATGAGCGGCGAGCTCAATCGCGATCTGAACGGCCGAGTTCCCGCCGCCCACGATCACCACCCGCTTCCCCGCGAACGGCTCGGGGCACCGATAGTCGGACGAGTGCAGCACCGTGCCGGTGAACCCCGGCAGGCCCGGCAGGTCCGGACGGTGGGGGCGGTTGAATCCGCCCGTCGCGGCGACCACCATCGGGGCGGCGAAGACCTCGCCGCCGGCCGTCACCACCTCGAAACCGCGCCGGTCCCCGTCCCCTGCGACCACGATCTTCTCGACACGGTGACCGGTGCGGATGTCGGCGTCCAGGCGTGCCGCGTACTCGGCAAGGTAGGCCGCGACCTCGTCCCGCGCGGGGTAGCCGTCCGGATCACCGGGGAACGCCGCCCCGGGCAGAGCGCTACGCCGGGCCGGAGAGAACAGGGCGAGGCTGTCATAGTAGTGCGGCCACGAACCGACCGGCTGATCGGCCGCCTCCAGCACAACGGGCGCCAGGCCGAGGGAACGAGCAATGTGAGCGGTGGCCAGACCGGCCTGGCCGCCCCCGACGATGATCAGAGGTGATGTGGTGAGCATACAGCGAACATATCAATACTTCGTAAAATGTCAATGTGTTGATATGTGACGTATGGTGGGGCACGCCCCAGGGGAGGAGCCAGCAACGATGGTCAAGCCCGTGACCGGCCCGCCGACGTCCACGGATCCGACGGTGGAGAACGCGAGCACGACTTCTTCGCTCGGGGGCGGGTGCGGGACGTCGGCCGTCCCGCTCAGCGCCGGAGCACGCGAGTTCCTCAAGGCGCTGGCCAGTGAGCAGCGGCAGCAGATGCTCGAGCTGTTCACCGGCGGCATCGAACTCACCGTCGGCACCGTCGCCCAGCGCCTCGGCATCGGCCAGTCCAACGCCTCGCAACAGCTCGCCCTGCTGCGCCGAGGCGGACTCCTCACCTCGCGCCGGGACGGCAAACAGGTTCACTACCGGATCGACTCGGCCGCCGTGGACCGCTCGCTCACCGAACTACGCGGCTACCTGTACACCTGCTGCCCACCGCCCGGATCGGACGACCCGGCGACGTAGCCGATGATCCTGGCCCCGCCCTCAGCGCAGGGAGCCCCGCAGGCTCTCCCACGCTTCGGGCACCAGCGAGTACCACACCCATGTCGCGCGCTTCTCCCGCTGGAGAAGGCCCGCGTCCACCAGCACCTTCAGGTGATGACTCACCGTCGGCTGCCGCAGCCCCAGCGGCGCGGTCAGGTCACAGACGCACGCCTCACCCTGCGGCGCCGACTTGATCAAACTGACCAGCTGCAAACGCGTCGGATCGGCCAGCGCCTTCAGCACCTTCGCCAAGGACTCGGCATCGGCCCTGCTCAACGGCTTGGCCAGCGACAAAGGCATGCACACCAGCTCCGCCGAGCCAGCCTCCCGCACGTCCTCGCTCACCCGGTCAACGGCTGCGCTGGTCACTCCATCACCGTGAACGACGCTCATCTCAATCCGCGGGGACGAGCTCGGCGATCAGGCCCTCGATCCGCTTGCGGATCTCGTCGCGGATTGGACGCACGGCCGCCACACCCTGACCCGCCGGGTCGTCCAGCGTCCAGTCCAGATACCGCTTGCCCGGGAAGACCGGACAGGTGTCGCCGCAGCCCATCGTGATCACCACGTCGGACGCCTGCACCGCCTCGACCGTGAGCACCTTAGGGATCTCGCCGGAGACGTCGATGCCCTCCTCTGCCATCGCCTCCACCACGGCCGGGGTCACCGCATCAGCGGGCGCCGAGCCGGCGGAGCGGACCTCCACCTTTTCCCTCGCCAGGTGCGTGAGGTAGGCGGCGGCCATCTGGGACCGACCGGCGTTGTGCACGCACACGAACAGCACACTGGGCTTCTCAGACATCAGACTCCTCAACCATCGATGGACACGGACAGATCTGCCAGAAGCTCATTGATGAGCAGGTCAAGTTCATCTCGAATACGGCGCACCTCGGCGAGCGGACGCCCCGCCGGATCGGGTACCGGCCAATCCAGATACCGGATCCCCGGACTGATCGGACAAGCCCCGCCGCACCCCAAGGTGACCCAACGCCTCCAGCCGGACGCCGGCGAACCGTTCCGCAAGGACGGGCAGGTACGCTCTCACGCGCACAGTCCGGCGCAGGCGCTCGCAGGAGTCCACTACCAGGCGCCGTGCGGTCTCCTGCGACACCGACCCGGGAAACCGCCGCGCCAGCGCATGGCGGCCCGGTCGAACTCCCGATGCGTCACCTCAGGCCCAACGGCACACACCACAGCTCCCCTGCCGGCCGCCGGGCACATTCAGCTGCCGACAGAACAATCGCTGCTCCACCCTGCCTTCAGCGGATCACCGGTACATCAGATCCTATCTATATGTACAAGTATCGATATTCACAGATCGAAAGGGTCACTCTGGGATGAACACCACGTGAACAATGCGCCAGCACGCCTCGATGCTCGGCTGCGCCCTCACCCCGAGAATTGATCACCGTCCGGCGACACGGGCTCACGGGGGTGTCAGATCGAGCCGGCCCGGCGCCAGCGGTGTCGCGCAGGAGGCGGAGGCCGTTGAGGGCGACGAGGACCGTGGAACCCTCGTGGCCGGCGACGCCGAGCGGGAGCGGCAGGTGGCCGGCCAGGTCCCAGATGACCAGGCCGGTGATGAAGGTGGCGGCGATGGCCAGGTTCTGGATGACGAGGCGGCGTGCTCTGCGGGACAGCACGATGGCGGTGGGGATGGCGGTGGGGATGGCGGCCAGTTCGTCGCGGACGACCACGGCATCGGCGGTCTCCAGCGCGAGGTCGGAGCCGGCACGTCCCATGGCGATGCCAGTGTGGGCTGCGGCCAGTGCCGGTGAGTGTGGCGAGGGACGCGACGGCGGCCGCGGCGCCTGGACGCAGGGTGTCGGCGATGCCGAGCACTCCGGACGGGATGCCGTCGAGGGTGACCAGCACTGGTGTCCGTCCCTGGCTCGCCAAGGTGGCGGCTGCGGCACGAGCGCCGCCAACACGCGCAGATTCCTCTACTTGGGTGCGGAGGTAGTCGGGGCTGCCGACCGTGACGGTCGTCCCGTCCACGCGTGCGGTCACGCCTCGTCCAGGGCGGAGGTGAACTCGGTATCTTCTGGGACGTCCAGCGCCTATTCGCGAGCGGCGCCGACGATGGCGCGGGCCAGCGGGTGCTCGCTGGGACGCTCGGCGGCGGCGACCAGGGCGAGAAGCCGCTCCTGTGTCAGGTCCCTGTCAGGCAACGGCTGGATGTCGGTGAGCCGAGGGTTGCCCTCGGTCAGGGTTCCGGTCTTGTCGAAGGCGACCGCGTCGATCTGCCCGAGCCGCTCCATGACCACGGCCGACTTGATCAGTACGCCGTGCCGGCCCGCGGTCGCGATGGCCGACAGCAGCGGCGGCATGGTCGCCAGCACGACCGCGCAGGGCGAGGCGACGATCATGAAGGCTCGGGCAGCGCGAACACCCGCACGGGACGCCGGGAGGGCGGCGGCTCCGCACTGATCACCGGAGCCGGCGAGACGAGGGTGGACGGCATGACGCGAAAGTCCCTTCGGCGACGGACGCGATCAGTTCACAGTACAGGAATACATGAACATCTATTCATTCATCAGCGGGCCGTAGACTGAGCGCCATGGGTCACGGAGCCGCCGATGAGGCCGTCCCGCGCAGGCCACTGGACGCGGCCGGCGCCGCGAAGGTCGCCACCACCCTGCAGGCCCTGGCCACCCCTTCGCGCCTGCTGATACTCGCCCGGCTGCGCGAGGGCCCGATGCCCGCGACCGAACTCGCCCACGCCGTCGGCATGGAGCAGTCGGCCTGCTCCCACCAGCTGCGGCTACTGCGCAACCTCGGCCTGGTGACCGGCACCCGGCAAGGCCGTTCTGTGGTCTACGCCCTCTATGACGACCACGTCGCCGAACTCCTCGACCAGGCCCTCTACCACGTCGAGCACCTGGGGCTCGGCCTCACCGACACCCCCGTCGAAGGGGCCGCCGATACTCCCGCCGCCGCAGTGTGACGATGCGTAGATCGAAGCACGTCCATAGCTCGTGACCCGCATCAGATCGGAGCGGTGAGCCGCGGTCGAGCCGCCAGGAGGCCGGCTAGTGCGGGCTTCGAGGGGTCTTGGACGCTCTTGTCCGGCGGACGGCGTATCGGCCGACGACGGCGGCCTTCACGAGGACGAGGATGAGGACTCCTGCCAGGACGATGTCGGCGGCCCAGCTTGTCCATCGGTAGTCCGCCAACAGGGCTCCGCCAAGGCCGAGGTGGAACGCGATGGCCAACGCGATAGCCAGCGTCAGACCAATCGTCTTGAGAGGGTGAGGGTGTGTTGCGGCTCGGTCCACGGACTGGAGGGCCGTGAGCTCCGCGGCTTCGCTGAACGGTGTTCTGGGCGCTTCCGGTCCTTGCCATTCGACCTTCAGGTGGTCGCGTCGGCCGATCTTCTCCAGTCGTCCGGCAAGGCCGTTCTGAATCTGCCGCAGGTCCGTCTCGTGGGCGGCTTCGACTCGGAGTACCAGACCGTCCGGGGTGGCTCGCAGGATGCACTGCCCTCCACTGAATCTGATGGTCCCCCTCGTGTCAGACCATTCTGCGTCCTCCACCTTGGGGGGTATGCCTTCCCCGTGAGCGCGTGGCCGGTAGTTCAGGTGCCGGCTCATCTGGTTGCCGTGTCTACAGAGTTGGACGAGGTACCGGCCTGGCCGGTCGGTCTCGACGTGGGCCTCAACGCTCAGCACTGGTCTCTTCCCTTCTGGTGTTCCTATGCGGGGCGATTCAGGCGTCGCTCGCACCGATTCGATCGAGTCGGCGATGCCCGGTTGTCGCGCCGCACTGGAAGGCCGTCTCGCCGGGTTCAGGTTCTGGTGACGGCGGCCAGCCAGCCATGGATGCCGTCGGGATGACGGGGCGCCTCGATCGTGGTCGGCTCGATGGAATCGACCTGCCATCCCTCACTGAAGGCGGTGATGATCTCGCTCTGCGTGAGCTTGTGCGGCAGGCCCAGCTCACCCGGCTGACGGTCGCTGAAGCAGAGCATGAAGTAGCGGCCGCCGGGCCTCAGCACGGACCACAGGCTCTCGACGTAGGTAGTGCGGCTCGTCCCGCCGAAGATATGGAACACCAGCGAGTCGAGCACGGTGTCGTAGGACTCCCCTAGGGCGCCGAGTCGCTGGACGTCGTGATGCAAGAACCGGACGGTCATACCTCTCTCCGAAGCCTTGTTCTCAGCGACGCGAAGAGCTTTGGAGGCAAGGTCCACGCCGGTGGCGTCCAGGCCGAGGCCGGCGGCCATCAACGTGTGCTCACCGGTGCCGCAGCCGACGTCCAGGCCCCGGCCCCGGATGGCCCCTGCCTCGGCGAGCGCGAGGAAGGCCGGCTGAGGGCGGCCGGTGTCCCAGGGCGGCGGCGTCGCGTACAAGTCCTCAAGGTCGTCGACGTTTTGAGAGCCGGGGTGTGGACGCGTATCGGCCATGCGGTGTCCTTCCGCGCGTGCCTCTGTGCGAACTCTCGCTCACACCTGATGGCGTCGAACTTATCGATACATAGTGTCTATATCAAGACACAATGTTTATGTAGTGGCGCGTCGTATCGTGGCATGGTGCCCAAGCTCTGGAATGAGACGATCGAGGAACATCGCCGCGCGGTGCGCGACGCGACCATGAGCACCACCGCCGCGCTCGTGATCGAGCACGGGCTGGCCTCGGTGACGATGTCGCGGATCGCGAAGGAGACCGGCATCGGACGCGCGACGCTGTACAAGTACTTCCCGGACGTCGAGTCGATCCTGGCCGCCTGGCACGAGCGCCAGGTCGCCGACCATCTGCGACATCTCACCGAGGTGCGTGACCAGGCGGGGACTCCTGGCGAGCGCCTTCAAGCCGTCCTGCGCGCCTACGCTTTGATCACCAGTGAGCGCCCCCATGGCACCGAACTCGCCGCTCTGCTGCACCGGGGCGAGCACGTGACCCACGCGCATCAGCACCTCAACGACCTCGTACGCGACTTGATCGCCGAGGCCGCCGAAGCCGGAGACGTCAGGGAAGATGTCGCACCCGCCGAACTCGCGCGCTACTGCGTCCACGCCCTCGCGGCGGCGGACGGCCTCCCGTCGAAGGCCGCAGTGGAGCGCCTCGTCGCAGTCACCTCGGCCGGCCTGCGGGCCCCCTGATCCGGCCCGATCTCCGGCCTTCGCGCACTGGCCGCCGAGGACGAGAGTGCATCCGCGAACCACCGCCGATGGACACGATGTGACCCCGAAACGCGATCGGGCGAAGGCGGCTGTAGCCTCTGACCTACTAAGTTATCTAGTAGATAGGGGTTGAGGGATGGGCGGCGGGGTCGGCGGGCTCGTTGCCGGAGGGCCACTTCTTCTTGCCGCACCCATTGCGGCCGCTGCAGGGGCCGTTTCGTTCTTGTCCCCTTGCTGCCTGCCACTCGTCCCGGGATACCTCTCGTACGTAACGGGGATGGCGGGTGCCGATGCGCAGGGTACCGGCACCTCCGCGGGACGCCGTCGACAAGCTCCGGGGCGGGCGCGGACCGTGGTCGGCACGGCGCTGTTCGCGCTCGGATTCTCCGCGGTGTTCGCCGCCTACGGGGCGCTGTTCGGCGGGCTCGGCGCAGCGTTGGTCACGTACCAGTCGCTCCTCACGCGGATTCTCGGCGCTCTGGTGATCGTGCTCGGTCTGGCCTTCATGGGCGTCCTCGATCGGGTGCCGTTGCTGGCCCGTTCGATGCGTCCGTCGTGGCGGCCGCGGGCCGGCCTCGCCGGCGCACCACTGCTCGGGGTGGTCTTCGGCCTCGGATGGACGCCGTGCATCGGTCCCACCCTGGCGGCCGTCCTCAGCCTGTCGACGGCGACAGGCACCGCCGGTCGCGGTGCGCTCCTGTCCTTGGTGTACGGCCTCGGGCTAGGTGTCCCGTTCCTGTTGGCCGCACTCGGGGTCAGTTGGGTGATGCGGGCCTTCGACGTGGCGCGGCGGCACGCCCGGGCTCTCACCCGCGTGGGCGGGGCCATGCTCGTCCTCGTCGGAGTTCTGCAGGTCACGGGTGTCTGGACTCATCTGATCACCTTGATGCAGGGCTGGGTCCAGGGTTACACCGTGCCGCTGTGACCATCGCCTCCCGCAGGCGCAGAGGTATCGTCTGGTACGACGGATGCGTAGTAGTTCGAGGGAGAGGACGTCGATGGCGCTCGGCAGTCTGGAGTCCGAGATCATGGAGGTCCTCTGGGGCGCACGCCGGCCATTGACCGTCCGGGAGACGCTGGACGCGCTCAACGACAATCGGACACCACCGTTGGCCTACACCACCGTGCTCACCGTCATGAGCCGGCTGGCCGAGAAGAGCGCCCTGACCCGCACCAGTCGCGGACGCGGTCACGCCTACGAACCGGCCGCCGCCGACGAGGCGGCGCTGGCTGTGCAAGGCGTACTGCGCACCTATGGCGACGCGGCGGTCAGCCACTTTCTCGACCAGGCGGCCACCGATCCCGCCATCCGAGAGCGCCTCCAAGCGCTGCTGGAGAAGGATTCATGACGGTCCGGCCGATGGACACCGGCAACCGCGCGTTCTGGACGCTGGTCGGGATATCGCTGGCTCTCCGCATCCTCCTGGCATACGGGGTCTGCTGCCTGGCGATGGTGATCTGGACGGCCGTGCGGGACGATGGCGTCACAACCCTGTGGACGTCCCGCCCCGACCTGATCCCGGGCGTGCTGATTCTCGCCCTGACCAGCGTCGGCACGCTGAAGGGCGCATGGTCACTGGGACGGTCGCTGTGGCACATCCGCACGTTCACGCACACCGTTCGGCGGTATCGCAGCCCTGTGCCCTCGGAACTGCGGGCGCTCACCGACCGGCTACGGATCGGCTCACGGATCCGCGTGATCGCCACATCCCGTCCGTTCGCGCTCACCTATGGGCCTCGCCGACCGCGCATCCTGGTCAGCACCGGTCTCCTGAACGCCCTGAACGAAGCGGAACTCGCGGCCGTCCTCGCGCATGAGCGCGCCCACTTGGGGAGTCGCGATCCGCTGAAGACCCTCTGCACTCGTGTGCTCTTGGCCCGGCATTTCTACCTACCGGGCGTGTCACGGCTCCGGCACCGCTTCACCGTGGGACGCGAACTGGCCGCCGATCGGCGTGCCGTAGCCCAGCACGGGACCACGGCTCTCGCCGGATCACTGCTCAAGGTCTCCGAGGGTCCGGCATGGGCCAAGGCCGCCCCGGCCGCGGCAATGGCCAGCGATGATCTGCTCTCGGCGCGCATCACCCAACTCGAAACCGGAACCGAACCCCCGCTGCCGCGCCTGGGCCTCGTAGGCCGCGCTGGCGCCGTCCTCTCCGTAGCGGCTTTCGCCGCCGCCTGCGTCTGGACGGCGCTGGTCATCGACCAAACCACGCCCGGCTGCATGTTCTAACAGGACGAGGGAGCTTCACCACTGGCGCTGCTGTGACGCGGCCACGCGGGGGCGCCGCAGTAGCAGGTAGATGGCGGTGCCGACTCCGGCCAGGATGACCGGGCCGAGGAATGACAGCCGGTCGGGCGAGCTGCGCAGCAGATCCGCGTGGAGCTGCTGGTTGACGTCCAGCGCGACCAGCAGTGTCGCGGCGACTCCCCAGAACACGCGCCGATTGCCGATGCGGACATTCATCCACCGCCCGGTGGCGCGTCCCACCGGATGCCGTACCAGCAGGCCGATGGCACCGAGGACGAGAGGGAACGCGATGGGGTTGTAGCGCCACGCCGTCGAAAAGTCCGCAATCATCAACGAGTGGACGCTGCGGGTCCCGCCGCACAGCGGGTCCATGATCCCTGCGTAATGCAGCGGGCCGTGCACGTCGATCGGCGGCAGACCGAAGAGGGCCATGGCGGCACCGACGAGCAGCCCGAAAATGGCCAGCTCGGTGAGGCTCCTGTGGCCGTCCTGCCCGTCCATGGTGATCTGGAGGGGTTGCCATCGACCCATCGTCAATTCCCCTAGCTCCGGCCGGTGAGCCGGGCCGACACGTCGCGTCCTCTACTAGCTCCCATAGTAAGCACGGGATCGCCAGGGACTGGTGGGTGGGTGTTAGCAATGAGTACCGTCGTGAGGCATGATCTCCTACTGGACGTAGGAGGAAGTGGATCTCAGGGGCGCCGGCATGCAACCGTACGTAGCGGTACTCGCACTTCTGGGGTTGCTGGCGGCCGTGGTCGCAGCCGCCTACGCGTTGTCGTTCGCCTACGCACCACCGGGCGCCCCGGGTACTGGGCCGTACCTGTCGGGCGCTCGTCCCCCGGAGCACGCGCTGTCGCGCTATCACGTGCGCTGGTACGCCGTCACGATGGTCTTCCTGGCCTTCGACATGGAGATGGTCTTCATGTATCCGTGGGCGGTGGTGGTCGCCTCAGTGGGGACAAAGGCGGTCGTCGAGATGTTCGCGTTCCTCGCGCTCCTGATCGTCGGCATCGTCTACGCGTGGCGCGAGGGGGCCTTCCGATGGGCCTGACGGCACGGCTCCTCCGCTTCGCCCACGCGCATCCCCGCGCCTTCGTCATCACGGCCCCCGGAGCGACACGGACCAGGCTCCTCGTCGAGGCCGAGCTGCGTCGGCGGAATGGACGCGTGGTCACGTCTCCGGCAGCGGCGGCGATGCTCATCGTGTGCGGACGGCCTGGCTCAGACCTGGCGGCGGCTGTGGACACGGTCTGGGAGGACATGCCGGGCCCGAGGTCGCTCGTCAGGCTGGATGAGTCGGCATCGGCCGAGCGGGTCGCCGCGGAACTCGATCGGGCGGCCGGGGAGCTGGCAGATACCGCTGCGCAGCGGGCGGATGCCGAGGCTCGCCGAGAGCGCGGACCGTGGTCTCCCGACAGTGATACCGACGAGATGGACGAGCACGGCGATCAAGAGTCGGGCCATGAGCATCACCACGCGACCTCGTCCGAGTCGGACGACGGCGGCGACCACGAAACGATGCGGCATGAAGACGAGGACCACGACGGTCACGACAGCGAGCACGGCCAAGGCGCTGACTCAGGTCATTCCGGACACGATGAGGGCTCGTCCGACGAGGAAGCACAGCACGGCGAGCATATGGAGCATGGCGGTCACGCTGGCCATGGCAGCGGGCACGGTGGGCACGGTGGTCATGAGCATCACATGGGGGCGCCGATGGGGCTGGCCATGGCCGAGCGAGCGGCGGACCGGGACGGCTTGAAGCTGGACGTGCTGCACGTCCCGCTCGGTCCAGCGCTTCCCGACTGGCCTGCCGGGCTCGTGCTCCACCTGACGCTGCAGGGAGATGTCGTCCAGGCCGTCGAGGTCGCGGTGATGGGCGGGCAAGCGGACGAACCGTCCTTCTGGGACGAGCCGTGGCTGCGGTCGGCTGCGGGAGAGCAGGTGACGACCGGGAACGCTGAGCGGCGACGGGCGGCGAGCCATCTCGACAGCGTGGGCCGGCTGCTGGCCGTTGCGGGTTGGGAGAGTGCGGCCGACCAGGCCCGCGAACTCCGCGATGAGATCGTCGCGGGTGCGCCCGGGAGCGAGGTGGCACCTCGGGTCGCCAAGCTCGCGCGCCGCACCGGCAAGTCGAGAACGCTGCGGTGGATGCTCAGCGACGTCGGCGTCGTCGACCGGGAGATGGCCGATCGTCACGGTCTGGCCGGACCATCAGCTCATCATCTCGGTGACGCGTTCGCGCGGCTGACCGGCTGGCTCGACGAGATCAGCCAGGCCGCGGAGCAACTGCACGACAGCGCGCCCATTCAGGGGACCGATGGCCCGCGCGGTCCAGTAGAGAGCCGGTCGAGCGCGAGGGTTCTTGCCATGCTGCCCGAGTTGCTGGACGGCGCGGAGTTGGCGGCGGCGAGGCTGACGGTCGCAAGCCTGGACCCAGACCTTGACCATGTCGCAGCACCGAAAGCGGAGGTTCCAGGTGAGTGACCCGACGCCGGTCTGGGCCGTCGTGGCGCTGCCTCTCGTCCTCGCTGCCCTGACGTATTCGGCTGCGGCGTTGGACACGGCGTTCCGCACCGGTGGTGGTCCGGCCGCCCCGTTGCGGGAGGGCGTCCGGCTGATCGCCCAGCAGCGGCGGCGCACGCTCGCGCCGGATGTCCTGCTCATGCGCATCGGCGTGATCAGCCTTCCGACAGCGGCCCTGCTGGCGGCGACGGTGATACCCCTCGGGGACACGAGCGTGTGGGATCTGCCGGTGAGCGTCGTGTGGTTCAACGCGATGGAGGTCGTGGCCTGGGGCTCACTGTGGTTGGCCGGATGGGGCGTCAACTCGGCGTTCCCGCTGGTGGGCGGCTACCGGTTCCTGGCTCAGGGGCTGGCCTACGAACTGCCGCACATGTTCGCGCTCATCACGGCGGGCCTGGGCGCGGGTTCCCTCGACTTCGGTGAGGTGGCCGCCGCGCAGGACGACCTGTGGTTCGTCGTCTGGATGCCGGTCGCCTTCGCCGTCTACCTCCTGTCGGCGCTCGGCATGACCTTCTGGGGGCCGCTGGGCCATCCGGTCGCGGACGATCTGGCGGGCGGCGTCGCGGCCGAGTTGTCAGGGCCGGACAGGCTGCTGTTCTTCGCCGGCCGGTTCGCGTTGCTGACCGTCGCGGCGGCGGCCGCGGTGCCGCTGTTCCTGGGCGGCGGTGCCGGGCCGTGGCTGCCGGAATGGGCGTGGTCGCTGATCAAGACGTGCGCGGTGCTCGCTCTGCTCGTCTGGGTCCGGCAACGGTTCCCGGTGATCAGGATGGACCGCTTCATGACCGCCGCCTGGATGGTCCTGATCCCGGCCACGCTGCTGCAGACCCTGGTCGTCGGCATCGTGGTCGTGAACTGAGGAGGTGAGATGCAGACCGTTGCGTTCTGGATTCTGGCGGTGGCGGCCGTGGGTTTCGGCGTGGCCGTCTTCGTCGTGGACTCGATGGCGCGGGCGACGTTCGCCCTGCTCGCGTCGTTCCTATGCGTCGGCGTGGAGCTGCTGCTCCTGGATCTCGACTACCTCGGCGTCCTGGTGATCCTCATGATGATCATGGAGATGCTCATCATGGCGGTCTTCATGATCATGTACATGATGAATCCGGGCGGGCTCATGCCGATGACGATGGTGCACAACCACCGCGGGGCCATCGCCATCTCCGTCGCCGTCTTCGCCGCGCTGGTCGCCGGCATCTTCCTCACCCCGTGGCCGGCACGGCGTGGGACCGTGCCCGCCGACCCGACGTTCGCCGTCGGCGAGGCGATCATGGGGCCGAAGATGCTGGTGATGATGGTGATCGGGATCGCCATCCTCGCCACGATGATCGCCTCGGTGGTGCTGGCGACCGACCGGGGCCGCTACGACCGGCCGTCCGGGCACGAGGGCGGTGCGAAGTGAACCTTGAGGTCTTTCTTGTGCTCGCCGCCGCCCTGTTCTCGGTCGGGTTGTACGGGGCGCTGTCCCAGCAGTCGGTCGTGATGCTGATGATGGGTCTCGAACTCATGATCAACGGGCTGCTGGTCGCGGGCGCCGCGTTCTGGTTCTACGTCGCGCCCGGAGCGGCGGACGGCCAGGTGCTGGTGCTGGTGGCCGTGACCGTGATGGCGCTGGAGATGGCGATGGGGTTCGCCGTCGTCACCGCGCTGTTCCGCACCCGCGACGTCGACATGACCGACGAGGCCGGAGATCTCAAAGGATGAGCGTCCTCGGCTGGCTCCTGCCGGCGGTCCCGATCGTGACCGGCGTGCTGCTGCTCACCGGACGCTACGTACTCGGACGCAGCCTGGACCGGCCGGCGCCCGCGATCGCGATAGGGGCCGCGCTGGTCGCGCTGTGCCTGGCGATCGCGGCGGCACTGGCCCGGCCGGTCGTGCAGTTCCCGCTTTTCGGCCGGCTGCCCGCCGGTCTGGCAGTGGACGGGCTCTCCGCCGCCCTCGTCCTGACGGTCACGTCGGTCAGCCTCGCCGTCCTGCTGTTCTCCGCCGGAGAGTTCTCCCTGGACGAGTCGCGAGCGCGCTTCTTCGGCCTGATGCTGGTGTTCACCGGAGCGATGCTGGTGACGGTCACTGCGACCGACCTGGCCGTCCTGCTGATGGGCTGGGAGGTCATGGGCGCGATGTCGTACGCGCTCATCGGCTTCTGGTGGCGGGAGCCGAGAAGGGTCAGCTCGGCGGACATCTCCTTCGTCACCACGCGCGCCGGTGACCTCGGCCTCTACTTCGCCGCCGGCGCCGCCCTCGTCGGAACGGGTGCGCTGAGCCTCAGCGGGCTGGCCGCCGCGGACGGACCCTGGCGGGACTTGATCGCGGGCGGGGTCGTCCTGGCCGCGCTGGGCAAGTCGGCGCAGCTGCCGTTCTCGTTCTGGCTGTCGCGGGCCATGGACGGCCCGAGCCCGGTCTCCGCGCTGCTGCACTCGGCGACCATGGTGGCCGCCGGTGCGTACCTGCTGCTGCGCCTGGAACCGCTGCTGGCGGCGACCGGCTGGGCGGCATCGCTGGTGGCCTGGCTGGGCGCGCTCACAGCGCTGCTACTGGGCGCGGTCGCCTTGGCCCAACGCGATCTGAAACAGCTGCTGGCTGCGTCGACCTGTGCGCAGATCGGGTTCATGGTGCTCGGCGCCGGAGCCGGCGCGGTGGCCGGAGGCGCCGCGCATCTCGTCGCGCACGCCGCGGTGAAGAGCCTGCTGTTCCTGGGCGCCGGTGCCTGGCTGAGCGCCCTCGGCACCAAGGACCTCACCGAGCTGCACGGTGCGGCCCGCCGCTACCGCCTGGTCGGCATCACCTTCGGCATCGGAATGCTCGCCCTTGCCGGAATGCCGCCGCTGTCGCTCTGGGCCACCAAGGACACGGTTCTCAGCGCCGCCCTGGAGCACTCTCCCCTGCTGTACGGGGTCGGTCTCGCTGCGGCATTGCTGTCGGCGGGCTATGCGGCGCGTGCGCTGTTCGCCGTGGCCCGCCCGATGGACGCGGCGACGCGAACGGACACCGAGCAGCACGGGACACGGCACATCAGCCTGCTGGAAAAGCTGCCGCTGCCCGCACTGGCCCTTGGCACCGCTGCACTCGGAGTCTTCGCACTGCCGCTGGTGGACGAGGCGTGGCGGAACCTCCTCGACACCGGCCGGGAGCCGAAGCCGGGTCCGGCCGAACTGGCGCTCTCCAGCGCCTTGGTGCTGCTGGTCCTCGGGGTGACGTGGGCCCTCATGCGCCATGGCGGCCGGGTCCGGACGGCGTGGACGGCCCCCGCCCTGCACTGGCTCCACCTCGAACGGCTCGCCGAACTGCTCATCGCCCGCCCGGTATTCGCGCTGGCCACCGCACTCGCCCGCTTCGACGACCGGGTCATCGACGGAGGAGTGCGCGCGACCGCCGCCACCGGACGGCTCGCCGCCGCACTCGCCGACCGCCGGATCGAGATCAGGGTGGACGGTCTCGTCAAAGCGATCGGCCACGGAGCCCGCCGGCTGGCCGACCTCGCCCGCCGCCCGCAGACCGGCCAGGCGCACACCTACTACGCGCAGGCCGCGGTCCTGTTCGCCGTGCTCATCCTCATCGTCCTCCTGGTCAGGTGAACGTGCTCTCCCTAGTGATCTTCCTTCCGCTCGCCGTCGCGCTCGGGCTGTACGCCGTGCCCGGGCTCGGCGCCCGCGCGGTGACCTGGACCTGGATCGTCGCGTGCGCCGTCGACTTCGCCCTGGTCATCGCCATGTGGATCGGGCACGGCACCGGCGACGGGATCTCCTACGAGACGAAGGTGCACTGGATCCCGTCCGTCTCCGCCGGCTACCACATCGGCGTCGACGGCCTGTCGCTGCCGCTACTGGCCCTGACCTCGCTGCTGTTCCTGACCTGCGCGATCTACTCGCTGCGCCAGGAACGGCAGGCGCGAGCCTTCGCCGCGCTCTTCCTGTTCCTGCAGACGGTCTCCCTCGGCCTGTTCGCCGCCCTCGATCTGCTGCTGTTCTTCGTGTTCTTCGACCTGTCCATCGTGGCGATGTACTTCATCATCGCCGGATGGGGACACGGCGACAGGATGCGGTCGGCGCTGAAGTTCTTCCTCTACACCTTCCTCGGCTCGCTCGTCCTGCTCTTGGGCTTCATCGGCCTCTACCTCGGAGCCGAGCCGCACACCTTCGACATGGTGGAGCTGACCCGCACGCCGCCATTGGCCGGTTCCACTGGCCTCGCCGGGCTCGTCCTGCTGGCGATCGGCATCGGACTGGCCATCAAGACGCCGACCGTGCCGTTCCACACCTGGCTGCCGCCGGCGCACACCGACGCGCCCGCCGCCGGATCGGCGATCCTGGCCGGGATCCTGCTGAAGATGGGCACGTACGGCTTCGTCCGGATCGCGATGCCCATGCTCCCGGACGCCTGGCGCCGCTACGCCTGGGTGATCATCATCGTGGGGCTGATCGGCGTCCTGTACGGGGCGCTGGTGGCCTACGCCCAAGAGGACCTCAAGCGGTTGATCGCCTACACCTCTGTCAACCACATGGGATACATCATCGTGGCGCTCGGCGCCGCCGGCGCCGTCGGCGACCAGGCCGCGCGGCGGCTCGCGGTGACCGGCGCCGTCACCCAGATGGTGAGCCACGGGCTGATCACCGGCGCGCTGTTCCTGCTGGCCGGGGTGCTCTACGACCGCGCCGGCACCTACGACATGGGACGCTTCGGCGGGCTGGCCGCACGCGCCCCGGTCTTCTCCGGCCTCGTCGCGGTCGGCGCGTTCGCCTCCCTCGGGCTTCCCGGCTTCTCCGGCTTCATCGCCGAGTTCCAGATCTTCACCGGGGTGATCGGCAGCGGCGGCACCGGACTCGTCGTCGTCGGCGCGCTGGCGATCCTGGGCATCCTCATCACCGCCGCGCTGTTCCTGCGCCTGCTGCACCGCGCCGTCCTGGGCCCGCCGGGCGAACTGACGGCGCGGGTCACCGACGCGCACCGCAGTGAGCTCGGCGCGGTCGTCCCGCTGCTGGCGCCGGCGGTGGTCATCGGGGTCGCGCCCCGGTTCCTGCTGGACGTCATCGAGCCGATTTCGGCCACGGTGGTCTCGCTGGTGGCGCGATGATGCGCGAGAACCCGGCGGACCTCCTGCCGGAACTGTTCATCCTCGGCGCCGCCGTGATCGGGCTGCTTGCCGGGTCGTTCCTGCCGCGAACCCGGCAGTGGATCGTCGCCGTGCTGTGCGCCATCGGGCTCGTGGCCGGTCTGGTGGCGGCGGCCTTCGCCGCCCGCCGGGCGGACCTGATGACTTTCGACGCGTTCATGCTCGATCCCATCACGCACGTGACGCGGATCGTCGTCCTGGCGGCGACACTGCTGATCGTCGTGCTCGCGATGGGCCCTCTCCGCGGCCACCGCAGGGAGAGCGAGTTCTACGTCCTCATCCTGCTGGCCTCGCTCGGCACGATCACGCTGGGCGCTGCCTCAGACCTGCTGGTGCTGGTGGCGGCCTACTTGCTGGCCAGCATCCCCGGATACGCGCTGGCCGGCTTCGGGAAGGACGCGCCGGGCACCGAGGCCGCGCTCAAGTACTACCTCATGGGCGCCTTCCTGGGCATCATCATGCTGGCCGGCGTGACCCTGCTCTACGGGCTCTGCCGCGGCACGTCCTACGAATCGCTCCGGGCCGAACTCGGGGCGGCCCCGGACGGCGCAGTCATGGTCGGAGTCGTGCTCCTGCTGGCCGGGCTGCTGTTCAAAGCGGGCGCCGTACCCGCCCACTTCTGGGTGCCGGACGTCACCGAGGGCGCTCCCCCGGTCGTCGCGACATTCGTCACCACCGTCCCGAAAATCGGAGCCTTCGCCGCCCTCTACCGCTTCGCGGCCGAAGCCCTTCCGCCTGGCATGGGCGACTGGCCGCTGCTCATCGCGGTCATCGCCACCGCCACCATGACCTTGGGCAACCTCGCCGCGTTCAGGCAGAACAACGTCCGGCGGCTCCTCGCCTACTCCACCGTCAGCCAGGCGGGCTATCTACTGATCCCTGTCGCGATGGCCGGGCGCACCGATCTCGCCGAGCCGGCGCTGCTGTTCTATCTCGCCGCGTACGCCATCACCAATATCGGCGCCTTCGCCGTGGTCATCGCCGCCGGCAGCGACGACCTGGCAGCCTATGGCGCGCTGATGCGACGCTCGCGGCTCCTGGCGGTGTCCCTGGTCATCTGTCTGCTGGGCCTGGTGGGCACCCCGCCCACCGCCGTGTTCGTCGGCAAAGTCCTGATGTTCGGCGCGGCCCTGGACGGTGACTACGCCTGGCTCGCCGTCGTCGCCGCCGTCAACTCGGTCGCCAGCGTCTTCTACTACCTACGCTGGATCGTGCCTGCGTTCGCCAGCGACGGCGAACCGGTTGAGCACCTGGATCGCACTGCCCATTGGACGGCTTACCTGGCAGCTGCGGTTTCTCTCGCCCTCGGCATCGGAAGCGGCGTCGCCCTCACCATCGGCTGACCGTAGAACTGTCCACGCACGGGGCTGCCGCCCAGGTCAGTGACCCGGGCGGCGGCCTTCTTACACCCGATCATGCCTGGATCTTCTCCTTGAGGTGCTCTTCCGTGTCTTGGACCCTGGGGGTCCGCAGCGTGGCCATGGCGAGTCCGGCACCCGCCAGCGCGACGACCGCGGCCCCGATGAAGGCGGCCTGGAAACCGTCGGTCAAGCTGGGCAGGTCACCGAGCTCATCCGCACCCTGCGAGGTGGCGATGGCGGTCATCACGGCCAGGCCGATCGCCGAGCCGACCTGGTAGGTGGTGTTGACGATTCCGGACGCCAGTCCGCCCTGCTCGGGGGCCACTCCCCCGATCGCCGCCATGGTCGCCGGGATGAAGACCAGCGACATGCCGACCGCCGAGATCACCGAACCCGGCAGCACGTCGGTGACGAAGCTCCCGCCAGCGTCGATCGTGGACAGCACCGCCAGGCCGCCCGCCAGGACGACGAGACCGGTGACGATCAGCGGCTTGGTGCCGAACCGGGCGATGAGCCGTCCGGTGACCCCGACCATCAGCACCATCATCAGCGCCGTCATCGGCAGCAGCGCCGCGCCGCTCGGGAACGCCCCGTACCCCAGGACCTGCTGGAGGTAGAGGTTGAGGAAGTACCACATCGGGATCCACGCGGCGCCGAGCAGCGTCATCGCGACGTTCGCGCCCGCCAGGTTGGGGGTGCGCCACACCGACAGCGGCATCAGCGGGCTGCGGACGACGCGCTGCAGTCCGACGAAGATCGCCAGCAGCAGCACGGCCCCGCCGAGCTGCAGGACGGTCGCCGCGGAGTCCCAGCCCCGCCCGGGCGCCTGGACGATCGTGTAGACGGCGAGACCGAGCCCGGCCGTGACCGCGAGCGCACCCAGGACGTCCAGCCCGGCACGCCGTCCGGGAACGTCCGGCAGGACGGCCGGGACCATCGCCAGCGTGAGCAGGCCGATCGGGATGTAGATGATGAACACCCACGGCCAGCTCAGCCATTCGGTGATGACACCGCCGAGAAACACGCCGGCCGTGCCTCCGGCCGGGGCCGCGGCGCCATAGAACGCCATCGCCTTGGCCAGTTCCTTCGGCCGGGCCGAGAACAGCACCATCAGCAGCGTCAGCGCCGACGGTGCGATCAGCGCCGAGCCGACGCCTTGGACCGCGCGGCCGACGATCTCGGCCTCGGCGCCCGTGGCGGCCGCCGCGACCACCGACCCGCCGATCAGCACCAGCCACCCGGCCGCGAACACCCGCCGCGCGCCGAAGAGGTCCGACAGCTTGCCGCCGAGCAGCAGCAGCCCGCCGAGGGCGACCACGTAGGCGTTGAACACCCATTGCAGGCCGCTCTGGCTGAAGCCGAGCTCGCGCTGCATGTCGGGCAGGGCCACCCCGATGATCGAGGTGTCCATGATGACCATGAACTGGGCGGTGGCGAGCACGGCGAGCGCCCACCAGCGCCTCGGATCTGCGGACATGACAGTCCACCCTTCGAAAGATGTACCCCTAAGGGGTATGTCGCGAGGACGCTAACATACCCCGGAGGGGTAAATAATCCTGAGTGTGGGCGGAAATTTCTGACCTTCTGCGGAAACCGCACGGCGATCCGATACCGGTACCGGCCGCCACCGCCACCGCGCGGCCCTGTTCACCTGGGCCTATCTCGGTTCAACCTAGGCTTCTCCACCGACCGCTGTGGGCGCCGTCCAGTCGAGGGCGCACGGTCCGGTTCGAGTAGAGGCTGCACAGCACCTCGCGGCACCGCCGGCTCCCCCCGCCGCCCGACAGAAGGGCCCTGGCCGCCCGCACGATCTCTTACTATCCTTGATAGTAGATCTTTCAGCACAGGAGGTCGTGATGCGGAGTTGGACGCGGCGGCAGTGGGGCGTCGGCCTGGTCGGGGCCGCGGTCACGGTCTTGTTGATCGGGGTGCCGACTGGGGTGGTTCCTACCGATTTCTACTCACGGATGACCCCTGTGCTGTGGTGGAACTACCCCGTGCTCGGGTTGACCGCCGTCCTGGAGGGCCTGCTCCTGGCGACGTATGTCGCTCCGGTGCGTCCGGTGGTGAATCAGAGTAAGAAGGCGTTCGCCGGCGGCTTGGTCTCCCTGTTCGCGGTCGGGTGCCCGGTGTGCAACAAGCTCGTGGTGCTCGCCATCGGGTTCGGCGGGGCGCTCTCCTACTTCGCGCCGTTCCAGCCGGTGCTCGCGGTGGCCTCGCTGTTGCTGCTGGCCGAGGCGCTCCGTCGGCGCCTGCGGGCCCTCCGAGAGTGCCGCCTCCCCTCGCCTCGCGCCGAGTCCGTTGCACCGGTGGAGAACTGAACGCGCACGGCACACCCGACCGCGGACGTCGGATGCGGTTGGTCAGTGCCGGGCTGTGACCAGCCAGGCGGCGGAGCCGAAGAACACCCCCTCGGGAGTCTGGAACGGCCGGATCGCCTCAGTCAGCTCGTCGACGACCTTCGCGAGCGTGGCGTCGTCCATGGCGGTGATGCTGGACGAGGCCGCCGGGTGGTCGCGGAAGTAGGCCAGGACGTCCGGCACATCCGACCCCAGGCGGAGCCGTTCGTGTAGCGGCTCGATCTTGATGTCGGTGCAGCCGGCCTCGGTGAGCAGTGCGCGGATTCGCTCGGGGTCGGCGAGCGAGAACGGACCGGGAGCATCCGGGGCCCCAATGTCCGGTACCGGCGCGTGTGCGGCGAGAACGCTGAATGGGACGACGATGTGCTCGTTCTGCATGACCTCCTGCCAGCAGAGAAAGGTCAGCCGGCCGCCTGGGCGGAGAGATCGCGAGATGTTCTCGAAGGCCGCCTTGGCGTCGTCGAAGAACATCACGCCGAACCGGCTGAGCACGAGGTCGTAGTAGGCGTCCGGGAGGTGCGCCGTCGCGGCGTCGGCCTCCTCGAAGCGAAGGTTGGCCAGGCCCTCTTCCTCGGCTCGCGTACGGGCCTGGCCGAGCATCGGTGCCGATATGTCGACGCCGAGGACCTCACCCTCCGGGGCCTGCCGTGCGGCGATGCGACTGGTCTCGCCGCATCCGCAGCCGATGTCGAGGATCTTGTCCGTCCCGGAGATCCCGGCCGAGCCCATGAGCCGGGATGTAAGGGACGCCAGCATCCGGTCGTGGCGATCCTCGTGTTGGACCCAGTGGCGTCCAGTCGTGCTGTTCCAGCCGTCCTCACTTTCCATGCCGGACGAACCTGAAGGCGTAGTGGTCATTGTTCTCCCTCCGAGGGCACCTTGCTACTACACATTCATAGTACTACGCGAGCCTAGGAGATACTTGGCCTGCCGAGCCGAGTACTGGTGAACCTCCGACCGCTCGCACACGAACTACGAGACGTACATATGCACACGGGAGGCTTCTCCATGCACTCCAGCCAGGGTCGCCTTGCTCGACCCGGCATGCTCTCGACACTTTTCTACTACGGTGCTTAGTAGTCTGGTCTCGGCATGGGGACCGCACCCGGAGGAGAGGTGGCAGTGCACACCACGCGTCCGTCGTCTGAGGACACGGCGAAACCACCCGTCGCCCGGATCGTCCTGGCCGTCCGAAGCCGGCCCCGGCGAGCGCTGATCCTCTCCGTCGCGGCCCTCGTCATCGTCACGGTCGTCGGCTACGGCGGCGCGGCGGCGTACGCCGGGAACGACGTACTGCGGGGAACGACGGCCTTGGGGGTCGACATCGGCGGGCTCAGTGAGCGGGACGCCGTGGAACGCCTCGACCGGAAACTCGGTCCACGCGCCGCTCAAGCACTCCACCTTCGAGTACGGGGCCAGGACGTGACGCTTGAACCTGCGAAGGCCGGGCTGTCCCTGGATTCCCGCGCGACCGTCGACGCGGCCCTGGAAGGCAGGTTCGGGTTCACTTCGGTCTTCTCCGCCGTCTTCGGCGGACGGGAGATCACTCCTCAGATCCGCATGGACGAGACCCGGTTCGCCGCCGCTCTGGGCCAGATCAACAAGCGGATCGGCACGCCCGTACGGGAAGGGGCGGTGAAGTTCCACGGCACCACACCCGAGACCGTACTTCCGCAACCGGGCGTCGGGCTGGACGCTCGCACGGCCACCGCTCCGGTCAAGGCCGCTTTCCTCGCGGCGCTGGAGGGTAAGCCCACCACTCCGGAACTGCAGACAAGCCCGCTGCGGCCGAAGGCAGATGCGAACGAGATCCGCCAGGTCGCGGCGGGCCCGGCCCGGGTTGCCGTTTCCGGGCCGATCACCCTGGCCGTCGATGGCGAGCAGATCACGGTGGAGCCCAAGAGCTTCGCTCCCCACCTGGTCTTCGCACCTGATGACTCGGGCAAGGTGGGTCCACGTGTCGACGGTCCGGCGTTGGCGCGGGAGCTAGGGACGCGGTTGCGTGATCTTGAGCGCCCGGCTCGCGATGCGACATTCAAGGTCAAGTCGGGCAAGCTTCGGCTCGTTCCCTCCACGGAAGGCCGGGGAGTCGATTCCCGAGCACTCGGTGACGCGGTCGCCGGAGCGGTCCTGCGACCGCAGGGGCGTGAGGTGAGCGTGCCGATGACCGTCGACAAGCCGCGAGTCGCGACCGACCAGGCCCGCAAAATGGGCATCAAGCAGAAGATCAGCTCCTTCACCACGCGCCATCCGTGCTGCGCGCCTCGGGTCAAGAACATCCACACCATCGCCGGCATCCTCGACGGCTACATCGTCGGGCCCGGCGAGACCTTCTCCCTCAACGGAATCGTCGGCAAGCGCGACAAGGCGCGCGGCTTTGTCGAGGCACCGATGATCCTCAACGGACGGTACGTCGACGATGTCGGCGGCGGGATCTCGCAGTTCGCGACGACGATGTTCAACGCCGTGTTCTTCGGTGGGCTGCAGGACGTCCAGCACACCCCTCACTCGTACTACATCTCCCGCTATCCGGCCGGACGGGAGTCGACCGTCTCCTTCCCCCAGCCGGACTTCCGGTGGCGCAACGACTCGCCGTACGGCGTCCTCGTCGACACGGCCTACACCGACACGTCCCTCACCGTGAGCTTCTGGAGCACTAAGCGCTACGAGATCGAATCGAAGAGTTCCGAGAAGTACGCGATCAAGAGCTTCGAGAGCAAGACCGAGTCGGGGCCGAAGTGCATCCCGATGCCCGGTGCGGAGGGTTTCCAGATCGACGTCTGGCGCATCTTCAAGCAGAACGGGAAGGAGGTGCGCCGCCAGAAGTTCCACACCACGTATCAGGCCGAGCCCCGCATCACGTGCCGGTAGCGAGCGACAGCCCGCGTTCCCGCCCACAGCCGATTCTCCGGCACAATGTGCGCAGGACGGAGGTGGCGCGTGGCCGGATTGGGTGGAGCACTCGAGCGTTCCATCATGGACGTGCTCTGGGACGCGCCCGGCCCGCTGCGGGTGCGTGAGCTGCTCGCGAAGCTGAACGAGGACGCCGACAAGGCCCTGGCCTACAACACCGTCCAGACCGTGGCCGAGAGGCTGGCGCAGAAGGGGCTGCTGCGGCGCACCCCCGACGGGACGGCCTTCCGCTACGCCCCCACCCGCGCGCGGGAGGAGTACGCGGTCGAGTTGATGCTCGACGCGCTCACCGAGTCCGACGACCACGGCAGCATCCTGGCGAGGTTCGCCGAAGCCGTCCCGCCTGAGGACGCGCGCCACCTGCTGGACGCCCTGCGCCAACGGACGTCCGGCGAGCAGGGGGAATGACGGCGTGATCTACCTCGTGATCAGTCTGGTGTCCACGGCGGTCCTGCTGGGCTGCCTGGCGGGGCCCGCCCTCGATCGGCTCCGCCGCCCCGCCGCGCATCCGGGGATCGCCATCGCCTGCTGGTTCGCGGCTCTGGCCGGCACCTTCATCGCCGACATCGGGATCGTCGCGGTGGCGCTGCTGTCGCCGCCGGCGCCCGGCCACGGCCTGTTGGAGTGGCTGCGCAACTGCCTGCCGCACCACGGCGACGAGGCGATCATCATGGCAGCGGCCGCGAGCCTGGTGCTGCTGACGGCCTGCTGCTCTAGGCTCGTCCGCAGCCTGCCGCGGCTCAGACGAGCCGTGCGGCACCGGCGCCGGCACTGGGAGATGCTCCGGCTCGTCGCCAAGGAGCATGGACGGCACGACGACGTACTCGTCCTCGACCACCCCGTCCCCGTGGCGTACTCGCTCCCCGCCCGACAGCGCGCGATCGTGGTAAGCACCGGCACGCAGGAGACCCTCACTCCCGAAGAGTTCGGCGCTGTCCTGGTCCACGAACGGACGCATCTACGTCAGCGGCACCACACGATGCTACTCATCCTCGACCTCGCCTACGCGCTCCTGCCCTGGTTGCCGACCGTCCGCCGGGCGAAGAAGACCCTGCCGCTGCTGCTGGAGATGGCCGCGGACGACGCGGCGGCCCGGGCCTGTGGCAGGCGGACGCTCGTCGACGCCCTGTGCCGGCTCGCGGCGACACCAGGTGTGGCAGGCGCCCTCGGCGCCGCGGGCCCCTCCACAGGGGCGCTCACGGAACGAGTGCTGCGGCTGGAGTCCGCCGAGGCGGTGAAGCCGCGCCGGGCGGCCAGGGCGGCAGCCTCCGCCTTCGTCACCATCGCCGTCGCCACGCCCCTCCTGGTCGCCGCCGCGACCATCGTGCAGCTGTCCGAGATCTGCTGAGGCCGTCCCTTACCGGCCGGTCATTAACACATCGTTGAGACTCCAGAGGCGGTTTGTCGCAATCGGCCGCTTGGGTGGCGAATGAGGCCGCTATCTCCTACGCTCCGTAGGAGCCATCGTGGGGTGTCCCCGCCGGGGACAGCGGTGGCCACGCCGAATCCCGCGGCCCCGCGCCGTCCGAGGAACCGGGGAACCGTTTTCCACTGGGGTGAATCCGCTCCCCCGAGCGGTAGGGCGACTCCGGCCCGAACCCGCCAGCTCACCCGGTAGGCGTACTGGAGAGGACAGTGCATGCAGCGACGAGCTGCCGGAGAGAGAACGCCGATCCGCCGCCGGTTCATCATGAGCACGGCATGGACGGCATCGATCGCCGTTTCCGCGACGCTCGTGGCTCCCCCGCCCGCTTGGGCAGAGCCCAAGCCGACCCGCAAAGAGCTGACTGCTCAGCAGAAGAAGCTCGCCGACGAGGCGGAGAAGCTCAGCGAGCAGTACAACGGGTTGCGCGTGCGCCTGCAGCAGGCGCAGCGCGCCGCCAAGGTGGCCGAGGGCAACGCCGTCCGCCAGAAGAAGGCGCTGGACGAGGCCCGGGACCGGATCGTCAAGCTCGCCGCCGACAGCTACAAGAACGGTCCGACGGACCCGGCGGTCGCCTTCGCCTCAGCGGACGACCCACAGGCCGTGCTGGACAAGTCGGCCACGCTCAACTACTTCGCCCGCCAGGACAGCACCCGTGTCGCCCACCTGCTCCAGACGATGCAATCCGCGGAACGATCCCGCAAGTCGGCTGAAGCACGCGCGAAGCAGGTGCGCGAGCTCACCGACGAGGCGAAGAAGAAGCGTAAGGAGCTCCAGACCAAGCTGAAGAAGGTCGAAGCCAAGCTGGGCGTTGGGTCCGGCGGACGCACCAGCGCGGGACCCGCCCCGAACGTTGATCCAGGTGGGGCCTCGGCCAAGGCCATGGGGGCGGTCAGGGCGGCCCTGAGCCAGCGCGGCGTTCCGTACTCGTGGGGCGGCGGCAATGCGTCGGGCCCGTCCTACGGCACCGCCCAGGGCGCCAACATCAAGGGCTTCGACTGCTCGGGACTGACGCTGTACGCCTACGCCCAGGTCGGCATCAGCCTCCCCCACTACACCGGCAGCCAGTTCACCGCTGGCACGCGTGTCTCCCAGAGCCAGCTCAAGCCCGGCGACCTGGTCTTCTTCTACAGCGACCTCCACCACATGGGCATGTACATCGGCAACGGCAAGATGGTCCACGCCCCGCAGACCGGCGACGTCGTCAAGATCAGCTCGATCTCCGGCCGCCCGTTCGCCGGCGGCGTCCGCGTGGCCTGACCACCGCGCGCCGAACCCCCCGTACCGCGTCCCCGTCACCCGCCCCCGGGGTGACGGGGACGTCTTTGTGCTGCCATCCCTGTGGCCAGCCCACCGGACGCCCCGCACCCACCCTCTACTATTCGACGAAGTAGTAGAGGGACGTGCCTTGGGACGCTGCCGCAAGTTCAACCCGAGCGGGGAGATGCTCCCGTGCGGGTCGATAGCGGTGCAGCGCCATCCTTCGTGGGACCGGGGCCAGGAACTGGACCGTCCGAGTTTGTTTGGGGATCTCGGACGGCCAGCCGGTCGACGTCATCGTCACCTATACGAGCTGTCCGGCAGTGCACGTCCATCCGGGCGTGGTCCTTCGCCCGTGGAGAAGCAGATATGGGGTCGAAGAGGGCGACGCCGTGCATCTACGCATACCAGGCCGGCCCCGTCGGGTTGTGACCCCGGCTCGGCCGTTACACCGGAAAGTGGCAGTGGCGTTCGAGGATCGCCGTAATGGCCGGGTTGGCAGCGAGAGCCAGCGGCAGCGTCACAAGCAGGGCGATACCGATGCTGCCGGTGAGACGTCCTGCGCGGGACAGGGGATCGTGGGGCGCGAGAAGGCGGCGGACCCGCAGAAGTGCCGTGCCACCGCCCGCCCCCATGGCCATGGTCGGCGTCCGGCCGCCGGCGACGGCCACCAGCGCCGCCGCGAGGGTGACGCGGTCGTGTTTGCGGGCGGCCACGTCATCGGCCAGCAACTCCAGCAACCTGGGAACCTCCGCCCTGGCGGCGCGGAGGAGCGGTACGGTGGGGAACGCACGGCCGAATGCCACGGCGAGGTTGATCGCGAGATCGTGGCGGCCCGCCAGATGCGCGCGCTCGTGGGCGAGGACCGCGGACAGCTGATCCTCGGGAAGCCGTTCGAGCGCCCCCGTGCTCAGCACGACACAGCGTCGGCGTCCTGGCAGGCAGTAGGCCAGCGGCTGATCGTAATCGACGACCAGGGCGCCCAGGTCCCGGCGGCGGCGGGCCACCATGGTGAGCGTCTGCATGTGTCGGCGCCGCTGAAGCGCGGTCGCGATGAAGGCGGTCAGGACATGTCCGGCCGTCCAGAGCAGGACGCCGCAGGCCACGAAGAGCCCGGCGTAGCCCGCGACCGGCTGTGGCGGGACCTCGTAGTGCACGCGCAGCATCAGGCGGCATGCCGCCAGCAGGTCCGCCAGGCCGTGCGGTGCCCGGACGATCGGCACCACGAGCATCAGGCCGGCGAGGACCACCGCGGCGATGACGGACGCTCCGGCCGCCTGCCAGGCGAGCACACCGAGCCGTGGAGCCCGGTCGGCCCATCCGCGGGCGCGCAGCAGCCGGGGACCCAGGATTCCCAGCAGCGCCGCATAGGCGAGGAGGGTGGCGACCGCGGTCACGTGGTATCCCGCGGCTTCACGACGTTAAGAGCCGCTTGCAGGGCTTCGCTTTCCTCTGGCGACAAGTCGGACAGGAAGTGGACGAGCGCTGCGGCCTGGTTGCTGCTGGTCGCAAGCGCCTCACGCATGAGCTTGGCCGTGTAGCCCTCTCGCGAGGCGACCGCCTCGTACTCATAAGCGCGCCCGACGCGCTTCCTACGCAGCCATCCTTTCTTGTGCAAGTTGTCCATCACGGTCATCACCGTGGTGTAGGCGATCGACCGCTCACGCTGAAGGTCTTCAAGGACCTCGCGGACGTTGGCGGGGCGGCCATAGGACCACATCCGGTCCATGACCGCGGCCTCCAGGTCGCCGAAGCGCTGCCCGGGCATGATCTACCGCCTTCCGACGTCCCGCCTGCTGGATCGGCTCTGCATACTACAGTCCATAGTAGTTTTCTCTCGCTAGCGCGTGCCGAGATCAATTCGGCTCGACGGTGCCCCACACCACTCCGACGCCCGGTACCGGCTGACGGTGCCCTACGGTGCGGAACCCGGCGTCCTCGAAGGCCTCCACCCAGAACTCTCCAGTCGCTGTCGTCTCGCGGAGAGTGTGGAGCGTCGACCGGAAGAACCGGCCGGCGCTGCGATCGATTCGCCCTCTTCCGCAGGACCCCGAATCGCTCAGGAACTGTCGGCGCCTACCGGCGGACCGCGTCCGGTCGGGCATCAGGTCGGCGATCACCAACCGTCCTCCCGGGCGGAGCCAGCGCAGCGCGCGGGGAACCAGCGCCCGCTTTTCAGGGTTGTCGCAGTGGTGGAGGGCCAGGCCGCTCACGATCAGATCGCAGCTCTGGCGCGGCATGATCAGCTCGGTGATCCGGACGCTCTCCGTCCTGATGTCCGGGCAACCCGACTCACGCGCGCGTGCTGCCAACCTCGTCGCCAGGACCCTGGACGGCTCCACCGCGACCAGTTCGGCGACCTCGCCGGAGAGTGGGATGGCGAGCATGCCGACCCCTGCGCCAAGGTCGACGCACCGGTCCTGCGGCCGTGGTGCGGCCCTGAGCCGGATCTCGGCGCTGAGCGCGGCCGAAGCCGACTCGGTGAGCAGATGGTGATGCCACTGCCGCGCCGTTCCGTCCGTCATGCGCTCGGCTCTCATCGTCATCGTCCAACCTCCATGGTATCTACTACCAGGCCTCGTAGGTAAATGCATCAGGTGGGCGTGGAGACGTCTGCACCGGTTCCGACCACCGGAGGACCGGCGTGCGCGTTCCCCCAGACGATGCCCGCCTCCTGGACGACCTGGATGTGGCCCACGTCGCTGAACCCCGCATCGGTGAACGCGCGCCGCCAGAAGTCCGGCGGGGCCGGCTGCTCGTCGCCGAGCCGCAGCCCGAGCCGGGTGACGTTCTTGGCGATCCGCCACATGCCGCCGGGGCCCTTGGCGGCGAGCGCCTTGACCTTCGCGCCGAGGACCTTGCGGTCGTCGGCGCCGAGTCCCCGGCCGAACATCATGTCCGCCACGACCAGGCGTCCCCCTGGCTTGAGCCAGCCGTGGACGCGCGCGACGAGTTCGCGCTTCTGCGGATTCGTCACGTGGTGGAGGGCGTAGTTGGAGACGACCACGTCCAGGGACGCGGCCGGTATGCGCAGCATGTTCAGGTCGCCCGCGATCGACTCGACGTTGTCGTGCCCGGCCTCCACGGCGCGCTGCTGAAGGTCCTGCGCCATGGCCGGGGAGATGTCCACGGCAGTGACGTGCCCGGCGTGCCCGGCGAGCGGGAGCGTCAGGAAACCGGTGCCGGCGCCGAGGTCCAGGCATCGGTCGGTGGCTCGGACGTCCGCGAGGCGGAGCACCTCGTCGCGGACCTTCTCGAAGGCGGGTGAGTTGGTGACGTGGTGATGCCAGGTGTCGACTCGCTCGTTCCAGGTGTTGCGCAGCCCATCCGACATGCGGCCTCCTCCGACCAGGTATCTACTAAGTCGCATAGTAGTAGCAACTACTAGGATGCATAGTAGATATCGCTCGAATCGGCCGGGGGTGGCGATGCGGAGAGCCGCGATCACGAGCTCGTCATGCCTTCTGGGGTGCCTGTTCCCGCTCGCGTCCCCACTCCCGGCCGCCGCGGCGGAGCAGCCGCGCGCATCGGCGCCGCTGATCGCGCCATCCGGCCGGATGGCCGAGCCGGCACTCGCCGTCGACCCCCGTGATCCGGCGCGCATCGCCGTCGCGGCCGATCCCTACCTGAACCCCACGCGCATCCAAGTGACCCTGTCGAGCGACGGCGGGCGGACGTGGTCCAAGCCGCGGACCGTGCGTCCGCCCGGTTTCGCCCGCAGCTTCGACCCCGGGCTGGCGTTCGCCGCGGACGGATCACTGCTGATCTCCGGTGGCGCCGCGCGCAGCGGTCCGCCCGGATGCCTGCCCGGATCGGTGATCTTCCTCGCCCGGCTCTCGGGCGGCCAGCTGGCCTACAGCCGGGTGGCCGGCCCCGAACGCGGCGCCTTCCTGGACCGGCCGTCCATGGCCTATGACGCCGGGACCGGTCTCGCGGCCCTGAGCTGGACCTGGTCCCGTGGTCGAAAAGCGCATTGCCGCGCCGAACCGGCCGCGTCCCGAACCATGGTGGCCTGGCGGCGCGGCAACGGCGGTTTCGCACAACGCCGCCTGCCGCGCCGGGACCCGGCCGTCTTCGGATCGAGCCTCGCCATCACGGCACGCGGGCAGATCATCGCCGCCGTGGCCGGCTGGCGAACCGGACGCAGGCAGGACGTCATCGTGTACGAGATCGAACCCGGTGGCCGGACGACCTCCACCGCCGTCAGGGCGGGCAAACGGCCACGGCTACTTCCGCGCCGGGGCATGCCGCTGAACCTGTTCATCCCCGCACTGGCGGTCCGTCCCGACGGGGTGCGGACGATCGGCTGGACCGAGGCGGCGGCTGGCGGGCAACGGGTGCGTATCGCGAGTTCGACGGATGGGCGGGAATGGAGGACACAGTCTGGACCGCCGGCGGACGGGCTGCCGATGGCCCCTACCGCCGCATATGACCAGCACGGAGCTCTGCTGCTGGTGCAGGGCGTCTTCAAACACGACCGAGTGGACTTCACTCTGTGGCGGCAAGGGGGAGGGGCCTGGTCCCGAGTACGCGGCTTGGGAGGCGCACCGACCGACGGATGGAAGGAACTCGGTCAATCCCTCGGCATGGTGGTCCGACCGGACGTCTGGGCCATCGCGGTTCCGACGGGTGACAAGCGCCGATCGCGGCTCACGGTGTGGGCGAACCGTGTAGAAGTGCCCAGTCCGTCCCCCGGAGGCTCTGGCTCGCCGCCGCCAACGGACCCTGGCAAGCAGAGCGATGGCGGTGAGGCCCTCGTATCGTTCGTCACCCCGTGGAGAGCGCTTGCTCTCTCGGTTCCGGCCGTCCTCGCTGTTCTCGCCCTTTGGCGGATTCGGCGAGTACACCGCCGTCTTCGTCGGCCAGGCCGACACCGCTGAACCCATGGCGACGGTTCCCGGGGTCGATCTCAGAGCACCGAGACATGCGGGTGATCCATGTGGTTCTGAGTGATGCCGCCTCGGTCCTCCATCTGGCGCCATCCGCCTCCGCGGCGCGAATCCCAGATGCGCTGACGCCAGATCACGTACTTGATGCCGAGGCGTGCGGCGTTGTCGATGACGTAGTTGGCCACCGAGTCCCCGTGCGCGGTCGCCGAGGCGGTCGGCATCCTGCCGGCGGTGCTCTCCATGAAGTCGCAGGCCCGTCCGGAGCCGTGGTCCTGCGGGTCGCCGGCGCGGTAGCAGCCGATCGTGGGGAAGGGGCCGAACTTCTGGTCGATCTCCAGCATGACCTTTCGCATGCGGGGCGTCATGTAGTTGCCGACCAACGGTGACTTGGTCTTTCCCGAGACGCCGTCGGGCCTGCCACGGCGCGGGTTCTCGGCACGGTACTTGGCGAGGAGCTTGCGGACCTTGGCGCGCTTGCTCTCCAGCTCGGCGATCTCGCGGCGGACCGCGTCGACCTTCGCCTGGGCGGTCCGCCGGGATTTCTCCGCCTCCAACGCCAGGCCCGCGACCGCCTGGATGCGCCGGTCGCCGTTGCGGGCCAGATACTCCAGCGTCGTGGCGCCCTTAAGGGAGGACCCGTCAGTACTGAGCAGGACAGGGATGGAGGACGGGGCGCCCTGCATGTAGGAGCTTGCCGCCAGCGCGCGAATCTGGGTGCGGGCGGCGTCCAGCTCACGCTCGTGCTGCCCTGCCTGCCGCGCGGCCTTGGACGCGCTCCTCTTCAGATCTTCAAGGCTCTCGATCCGGCCTCGGTAGTCCTTCTCCAGGGCCTTCTTGCGCTTCTCCAGCTCAGCCAGCTGTGCCGCGGGGTCCTTCTTGGGTTGGGTGAGGGAACGTTCCGCCGCGGCCGACTGCCCGCCCGCCACCGTGGTCGCGACCAGGAGGGCTGCCAGGCACCCCGCCCCCGTTCGCGCTCGGACCCGCAGCACCGATGACGTGGGCCGCACCATGCGAAACCACCTCCAGAGATCAAATACTAGGAGGCATAGTAGAATACGCGCATCGGTGGTGCGGCCGGACCGAGAACCTGGGAGACGCCTTGGACGCACGCCCCGCATGCTGAGATTTGGGTCACGCCGCTGGGCGCACTCGGTCCCGAAACGACAGTCAGGTCATGAAGCTCTCGCCCATCTACTATCGTGCTTCCTGATGTGCGACCGTAAGCATGCCGATCCCTCTCGGGCAGCAGGCGGAGTCCGGCCGAGGGGTCCTCGTCGTGCGTTCGCGTGGACGCTCCTGCTCGGTGCAGTGCTCCTCGGCATCGTCGCCATGCACACCCTCGGACACATGGTCGACCATGATCGCGGCGCGGTCGCCACGTCCCATGGCCGGACGATGGCCGTCCACCACGTGAACTCGCCGACACCGGCCGCTCAGGAGACATCGCCAGGTGCGATGCATTCGTCGGCCTTCCACGACGTTGCCCAGGCGACTGCCCCTGGTGCCGGGATGGTCTCGGATCCGTCCGTCGTCTGCCTCGCGGTACTGGTCGCCGCCGGGCTGTTCATCGCGCTACGCCGGTCGGCGTGGCGGCTTCAGTCATCACCGCACGACCAGCCCTCCCGGCTGCGACCGGCCTGTCTGCCCGATCCACGTGGGCCGCCGGGACTCGGCCTGTCCCTGACTCGTCTAGCGGTTCTGCGGATCTAGGAGCGGTCCGGCCGGGTGCCGTTGACCGTCGCGAGGCCGCCCTTTCCGTATGCCTCGCCACGTCCACACGTGCCCGGTTCATGCCCGATCTCCTTCCATCCGCATGACTGAATGCGAGGCCCTCACATCATGAAACCGATCGATCGACGCTCTGTCCTGCGCGCGGGACTCCTGGTGGCCGGCGGCGCCACCCTCGCCGCATGCGGCGGCACGGAAAGCAAGTCCGGCTACGTCTCGCCGAACAGCGCGGAGGTCCGCAAAGCGGAGGCAGCCCGCCGGAAAGCCGGTGCTGCCGTCCGCGACTTCCAGCTGATCCCGAGTGAAGGTGCGGTCGACCTCGGAGGGCGGACCGTCCGCACCTGGACGTACGGTGAGCGCCTTCCCGGCGCAGAGATCCGGGTGAAGGCGGGCGAGGTAGTGCGCGCCCGTGTGACGAACCGGCTGCCCACCGGCACGACGGTGCACTGGCACGGACTGGCGTTGCGCAACGACGACGACGGCGTCCCAGGCGTCACTCAGCCCGAGATCAAGGCGGGGGCCGAGTTCGTGTACGAGTTCACCGCCCCGCACCCCGGGACGTACTGGTTCCACCCGCACTCGGGCACCCAACTCGACCGCGGCCTGTACGCGCCGCTGATCGTCGAGGATCCCCGGGAGCCGCTGTCCTACGACGCCGAATGGGTCGTGGTCCTCGACGACTGGCTGGACGACGTGACCGGCACCCCGGAGCAGGTGCTCGCCGAGCTGAGCCGCGGCATGGGCGGCATGGGCATGGACGGCGGCGACCACTCGGCCATGCCCGGCATGGACATGGGCGACCAGACCGAGACTCCCGCGCCCGGCTCGTCCGGCGTGGGCGGGCACATGCTCATGGGCGCGGAGAGCGAGCTGCTGGGCGGCGACGCGGGTGACGTCCGCTACCCGTACTTCCTGATCAACGGCCGGCTGGCCAAGGAGCCGGAGACCTTCCGCGCCAAGCCGGGCGACCGCATCCGGATCAGGTTCATCAACGCCGGCGGCGACACCGCGTTCCGGGTGGCGCTGGGCGGGCACCGCATGACCGTCACCCACACGGACGGCTTTCCCGTGCGACCCGTCGAGACCGACGCGCTCCTGCTCGGGATGGGAGAACGCTACGACGCAATCGTCACGGTGAAGTCAGGGGCGTTCCCGCTGACCGCCCTCGCCGAAGGCAAGAAGGCCGTCGCCCGCGCCATCCTCCGCACCAGCACCGCCGCCGAGGCACCCGCCGCGGACGCCCGGCCCCGGGAGCTTCAAAAGAAGATCGTCGGATATGGCGACCTGCGCCCGGCCGACGCGGTGCAACTCAAGGACCGGCGTCCGGACCGGACGGTCCGCCTGGAGTTGACCGGCGGGATGATGAAGTACGACTGGGCCATCAACGGGCGCAAGTACGACCCGAAGCAGCTGTACCCGGTGCGTTCGGGAGAGCGGGTGCGGCTGTCGTTCGTCAACCGGACCACCATGTGGCACCCCATGCACCTGCACGGCCACACCTTCGCCGTGGCACCGACCGGGGTGCGCAAGGATACCGCGATCGTCCTCCCGAACCGTTCACTGGACGTCGACTTCGACGCCGACAACCCCGGCAAGTGGATGATCCACTGCCACAACATCTACCACGCCGAGTCCGGGATGATGACCCTGCTCGGCTACCAGGCCTGATCGGAGAGCCGACATGAACCTGCGCTTCCCGCGCACCCGTGCCGTACGCCCGCTCCATGCGCTGGCCCTGATCGCCGGCGCGATCGTCCTGGCGGCGTGCGGCGCCGAGGCCGATGACGCCAAGGCCCCCGCTCCCTCCGCCGAGGCGCAGATCGGGCACATTCACGGCGTCGCCATGGACCCGGCTGACAAATCCGTCTACGTGGCAGCCCACTTCGGCGTTTTCAAGATCGAGTCCCCCGACCGGGTCAGCCGGGTGGGGACGAACCGGCAGGACACGATGGGCTTCACGATCGTCGGCCCTCGCACGTTCGTCGCCAGCGGTCACCCGGCGATGGACGATATGAAGAAGAAGGACGTCCCGCCGCATCTGGGCCTGATCCGGTCCACGGACGCCGGACAAACGTGGACCACGGTCTCCGAAGCCGGGAAGGCCGATTTCCACGCACTCCAGCAAGCGGGACAAACCCTCTACGCCTACGACAGCCAAACCCAGAGCGTGCGGCACAGTCGCGACGACGGGCGCACCTGGACTTTGGGCGAACGCCTCGATGTGAACGACCTCGGCGCATACAAGGATCGTCCCGACGAGGTCTATGCGGCCACACCCGAAGGCCTCCAGAAGAGCAACGACTCGGGAGGCTCCTTCAAGACCGTCAGTGACGCACCCGTCCTGACGCACGTGGACGTGGTGGGCGGCAAGACGCTCATCGGCGTGGCCCCGGACGGGCAGATCCATGTCAAGGCAGGTGACGGCGACTGGCAACGCCTGGGCCAACTGCCCGGCGGTCAGGCCGCCGCGTTCACCGCCGTCGACTCCCAGCACCTGCTGGCTGCCGCCGAGGACGGCAGCGTGTACGAGTCCCGGGACGGCGGCCGGACGTTCAACGTCCTCTATGGCGCCCGCTGAACATCTGTGCCGCGGCGTCCACCGACGCCGCGGCACAGCACCCGCCCATTAAACTACTATGCTCCTTAGTAGATTATTGGGAGGGAGACGCATGTCCCCTAAAGCCAAGCGCCAGACCAAGATCGAGGCGGTGTACCGACCACCGGCGGCGCGCCGCGCGCCGACCCGCTACCGCCCCGCCTGGCATCGATGGATCGGCTGGCTCGTTACCACTTTGGGGCTGCTGACCATCGTGCTTAACCTGCTCACACAGTTCACGCGAACTCGGATGCTTCCGGGCGGGCACAGCCCCTTCTACCTGATCCTGGGGATCGCCGTGGCGGTCTCCAGCCTCTGGTGGTTCGGCTGGTTCGACCGCCAGGGATGAGTCGTCGCAGCGAACACCCTCGACCAAGACACCCAACCCATCTACGATCCGGCCTAGTAATGCATCGCATAGAGAGGACGGAGAGGTGAAGATACCCAGGCGCGTCGACGCCTCGCTGGACTGGCTGGAGAAGCACATCGGCGTTATCGCGGCCACGGTCGCCATGATCGCTACGGCGGCGTCCACGCTGTGGCTGCCCTCCTTCGCCGGGTTCATCCCCGGCCTCGCCATAGGCGGCCTCTTCGTTCACCTGCGACTCACGAAGCGTCTGGCGAAAGCGAGAAGGGACGTTGACGACCTGCTCCGGGACAACGGGGCCCTGCGCCACCGCAACACCGTCCTCACCAGCGGCGTCATCGCTCAAGGCACACAGGTCACCCACAAGTTCGTGCCCATCGGCGAGGCCGTGGCCGACGCGCAGGACACACACGGCACACTGCCTCTCCCGCAAGACGACGCCGATCCAACAACTTGACGACGGTCGGAACCACCCGTGGTCACGCCAGAGGGCACGTAGCACCGCCCACCCCCGGGCGCGGCTCACCAGCAGCAAGCCGCTGGCCACCGGTGGATGCTGCATTCGTGGTCGTCATCAGTGGACGAATGACATGGAATACGCGCGCACCACCACCCTTGACCTTCCCTACGACCAAGCAGTTCCCCAGGTGAAGGAAGCCTTCGCCGACCAGGGATTCGGCACGCTCACCGAGATCGACGTCCGCGCCACTCTTAAGAGCAAGCTCGGCGAGGACATGGAGGACTACCTCATCCTTGGTGCGTGCAATCCCCAACTCGCCCACCGCGCTCTGGACGTCGAGCGTGAGATCGGTCTGCTGCTTCCGTGCAACGTCGTCGTCCGCGCTCTGCCTGAGGGCGGGACTCTGCTGCCGCTCGATCCAGGCGTCATGGTCGCCGTCCCCGAGCGGCCCGAGTTGCGTCCGGTCGCCGATGAGGCCGGACAGCGGATCCAGGCCGCTCTCGACACGCTGACCAGCCGAACCGGGCAGGGGTGAGGTCCGCTACGGGTGGGCGCCGGCACGGCACTGAGGCCGAGGCTGGGTGGAGCGGCCCGCAGCCTTGGGTCACTCCGGCCGCTGAGGGACGGCCGTGCCGCTATGGGAGAGGGGCGCTCGACCCGCCTCGCCACGAGGGCGGCGGGAGTTCGGTCGTCGGCCGCCGGGCTTCAATGCCGGCCCCGCGCCGGCAGGCGCCGGGGGCTTGTCCCGCCACATCCACAGCACCGCCGCCAACGTCACCACCGCGACCGGGACAATGACCGCCAGCACCGCGATCCGCACCGACCGCGAAGCCCTGACCGCCCGCCGTGAGCGTGACTGCCGTGTGCGTGGTTACCGCCCATCTCTGGCCGCTCCTTGCCGCTGTTCGCCGTCCTCCGCACTGGCCCGTGCCGATGAAAGGGTCACCACCTGACGCTCACCGGCGGCAACAGGGAGCTAATGCCGAGACCATACACATCTGGTTCTTCGCTTGAGCGCCAATCCCCTAGCGCATCCTGGCCGCGCTCGAAACGCTGACCAGCTCGGCTGGGCAGGGTGAGATCCAATTCCAACCTGTCAGCCCGCCAGCCGGGCGGCGAGGCGCGGATTGATGCGGATCGCCCCTTGGAAGTTCCTGAAGTAGACCGGTTGGATGCGCACGACGGTGCCGCGCCTCGGTGCGGCGAGCATCTTTCCATCGCCGAGGTAGAGCGCGATGTGGGAGATGTATCCCGGGGCGGTGGGGTCGTGGGCCCAGGTGAGCAGATCACCGGGCCGGGCCTTCTCGAACGGGATCCGCCAGCCGGCCTTCGCCTGGTCGTCGGCGACCCGCGGTAGCCGGACACCGGCCTTGCCGAAGGCATACTGCAGGATTCCAGAGCAGTCGTAGCCGCCCTCGGCGTCCGACTCCCCGCCCCAGACGTACGGCATCCCGAGCTTGCTCTCGGACGCTTTGATCGCCGTGCGGATCTGGAGTGCGGTCAAGACCTGACCGCGAGCGTCCGGGAGCTGGGCACCTGCGCCCGGGGAAGTCCCGCTCTTGGTGGCGAGGGATACGACCTTGGACCCGCGCGGTACGAGCCTGCGCACGCTCCGCGTGAGCTTCGTCAGGTCGCGCTTCCCGGCGCTGATGAGCAGCGCATTGCCTTCCGCCATGCCCAGGGTGCGTGCGGTTGGACGCGAGACCACGGCGTCGACCTCACCGATCCCCATCGTGGCGAGCGCGCCGACTCTGAGGCTGGTCTTTCCAGCGGTTCCGTCGAGCGCCGCTTGGCTGCCGAGGGACACCCCGCCGTCGGTCCCCAGTGCGAAGGAGACCGCGATGTCACCTGCAGCGACGTTGCGCCAGAGCGCGTCCGATTCCGCGGTGGGTTTCGGTGTGTAGCGCCGGAAGGTCGAAGGATCGACGCCGAAGACGGTCACGGACTTGCCCGCGAGACGGCCTTGTGCCGCATCGACCGTCTCGACTCCGCGTACGCCTTTCATCTCGGCGATCTTGGCGATCGCCGAGGGCGGGAGAGGTCGTGGTGCGGCCACGAGCAGGTGCGGCGCGAGCCGCGACGTCAAGGGGGCGACGAGCCCTGCTGAGGACGGTTCGGGACGCCCCGCCGCCAGGAACCGGGCCGCACCGGCCTGCGCCACCGTGGCCGGAGGCGCTTGCGATGCCGAGCGGACGGCCAGGACCGCCACGTCCGCGGTCAGTGTGGTCACCGCCGAAATGCCGATCACTATGGGAACCGTGCGGCCGCTCGGCTTGAACACCCGGACCTCCCGCAAGGTTCGCGTACCATCTCCTACGATGCGTCGGAGGTGACGATAGCCGCCATGCTGCGTCGACGCCAGCCGCCGGCCACGATCAAGTAGCCGCACATCAACTAGGGCTACTACCTTCAATAGTAGCTATGACGGACCGCGAACGGCCGGTTCAGCTCTACTGGCCGTGTCCGCCCGACAAGTCGGCAGGTGCATGCAAGTCGTCCTGAACAGGCAGTACTGACACTCGACGATGCGCGGAGACACCGGCCCGCAGGCAGCTGATCCGTGGTCGGCTTTGACCTCGCGTTGCCATCTCGGCGAACGTGCTACTACATTGCATCGTAATCGGTTCGTGATCCACTCCCCGGCCTGGGGGGCGCGGACCGACCGCCTAATCCCGATCGGCGCGCCAGCGCCGCGGGAGCCGGGGACCCACTGTTCCTGGGGTGAATCCGCCGCGCGCGGTAGGGCCTGCTCCTGGCCCGAACCCGTCAGCTAACCCGGCAGGCGGAGTCAAGGAGAACCGATGGATCCCGTAGGTGCGAAGCTGCTGGAAGTAGCCAAGAAGGAACTCGGATACCGCGAGAAGGCCGGCGGCTACACGAAGTACGGCGACTGGTACGGCAAGACCTACGAGGGCGGTGACGACTACTACGCCACCGCCCCCTGGTGCGACATGTTCCTCGCCTGGGCCGCCACCGAGACCGACACACAGGACTGGGCGGGCGAGTTCGCCTCCACCATCCAGCACGCCGAGTGGTTCAAGAAGAAGGACGCGTGGGGCACCAAGCCCGAGCCGGGTGCGCTGGTGTTCTTCGCCTGGTCCGACTCCAAGGACATCGACGCCATCAGCCATGTCGGCCTGGTGGAGAGCGTCAAGGGCTCGTCCCTGCGCACGATCGAGGCCAACACCGACGGCGTCTACCTCAAACGGAAGACGCGCGACGTCAGCGACGTCGTCGGCTACGGCTACCCAGGCAAGGTCAAAGTGGCGGGCAAGCCGCTGCCGGGAACCGAAGACGAGACGAACTACGTCCCCAAGCACGCGGCTCCCGCATCCGAGTCCAAGGGCGCGGAGGCGACGCGCCCCGAAACGGCGGTCACCTCTCAGGGCGCGAGCCCGAAGGCGGCCGGCGACCAGCCGCTCGTCCAGCCGGACGTCCTGCTGGGAGGGCTGCTGTCCATCGCGGTCTGCGGTACGGCCGCGCTGGCGGCGGGCAAGTCGATCGCTGCTCGCGTTCCGGCGGAGCCGCCGATCCGTGTGCGGAAGCGCGGCAAGCACCACAAGCAGCCGGTGGAACTGCCCGCGGACATCACACCGGCGGGCCTCGATGCGTCCGAGGCCGGAACCGCCGCCATGCCGGTGATCTCGGCCGCCGTCGCCGCCGAGGCAGAGGATCGCGAATTCTGGAGCCGGGTCTCGACACTGCAGGACGACGAAGATCTGGCGTTCTGGGACACCCTTTACATCGATTTGGAGCCGATCCGCTCGAACACCTCCGACCGCACGATGGCCGGTCGTTGTGGCCGATGACCGAGTCGTGGCCTCTGACCGAGGCGATCCCGATTGAGCCGGGAGCGTGCCGGGAGACGTATGTCCTGGTCAGGGAGGCGCCTTGGCGGATCACCGGCCATCCCTCGCTACCATGGGCGTGGCAGAGCAGCGCAGGGAGAGGAATGGCCGGCGGTCTTCCGGGCGGACGGTCGCTACGGGGTATGGAACGGCAGGTGGGGTAGCTGAACCGGTCACCGGAACGGTGCGGGCAAGCCATGAAGCTGCCGTTCGGCCTGCTCATGTTGCTCTGCGTCCTGGCGATGCACGGCTTCCAGGCATCGCCGAGCCCCACCGAAGCGGCGGGCGTCCCGCTGACGGCGATGAGCATCGGGCACGAGGCGACGCCATCCTCGTCGAAAGCCGTCCATCAATCCTCGGGCGAGGACCAACCCGGTGATCATCACCAGGATCATCCGGGCGGTCAGGTCTGCCTGGCGATACTGTCCATGATCTCCTTCCTCGGAGCGATCGTCGCCCTGTTCGTGCGCGAGCCGGTGATCGTGGCGAGGCGGATCCTGACCAGGATCCGAATCCTTCTCGTAGGACGGCCTCCACCGAGGCCGTCCCTGTACCGCCTGAGCGTGCTGAGGCTGTGACAGACCGGCGGCGTCTTCGCGGGCGCCGGGCTCCCCGAAGTCACAGACACTCGACACGAAAGGTCCACCACCATGAAGCGCGCACTCGCGCTCGTCGCCGTCCCCGCCCTGGCGATCAGCCTGGCCGCCTGCGGCGACAACGACTCCGACAACGCCAAGGCCCCGATGTCCGGCCACTCGATGCCGGCGAGCGCGTCACCGTCCAACGGCGGCTCGCAGACGCAGCACAACGACCAGGACGTCATGTTCGCCCAGATGATGATCCCGCATCACCGCCAGGCGATCGAGATGGCCGACCTGGCCGCCATCCGCACCTCGTCTCCGGAGGTGAAGCAGCTCGCCGCGGAGATCAAGAAGGCGCAGGACCCGGAGATCAAGCAGCTGTCCGCCTGGCTGACCGGCTGGGGGGCGTCGGTGCCCTCGCCCGGGATGAGCGGCATGAGCCACGGCATGGACGGCATGATGACGGACAAGGAGATGAAGAAGCTGGAGGGCGCCAAGGGCGCGGCCTTCGACAAGGCGTTCCTCGAAATGATGATCAAGCATCACGAGGGCGCCGTGGCGATGGCCAAGACCGAGCAGTCCTCCGGGCAGTTCCCCGCGGCCAAGCAGATGGCCACGGACATCGTGACCTCGCAGTCCGCCGAGATCACCAAGATGAAGAACCTGCTCAAGCAGTAGGACCGCGCGGTAGGGCGGGCGGGGTCCCGGGCCCGCCCGCTCTACCGTCCAGCCGGCTTTCGACGGGCGCGTGTCAGCACCAACGCCGCTGCGAGAAGCGACAGACCAACCCCGTAAAGGACGGCTCCCCAAGCGATCTGGCCTCCTGTCACGTCCCCGCCACCGGCCGGGCGGTAGAGCTCCCGCCGCATTGTCACCGTCGTTCTATCTCCGGTCCTGAACGGCATCCAGGTCTCGGCGTCTCCGCCTCCGGATGTCCTGAACTCCCCGTAGACGAACCACAGGTCACCGCGCGGCAACCGCAACGCCCCTTCGAAGCGGCAGCCGCCCACGGGGCCGAGGCGTCCGATGACCTCCCGTCCAGCCCTGCGCGCCACTGCTCTCAATGGCTGCATCTCATTGCAGCGGCTTTCCGGAAGCACAGCGAGATGCGTGACGCCGGCATTGTCGGTGACAGCGCTGAGACGCACCTCTGCGTAAGGCTCGCCCTGCCCGGGGTCATGAGCTCGCGCCGGCCGACCAGGACTCACCACGAGCACGATGCCGATCAGTGCCGCCGCCGCTGCACCGAGCACAGGCGACCTGCGGCGTGCCGCTGCAAGGCACAGCAGCCACACTGCGAGCAGGGGCAACGCCACTGCGCCCACGCTCGCGGGCGACTGACCCGTCCATCCGAGAGCGGCGGACGTCCATGCGGCTGCGGCGACGCCGGCGGCCCCGGCGGTGTACCTCTGGAACGTGCTGCGCCAAGGCAACTCCATTGCGGCGAGCCCGATGACCGCCAGCGGGAGGTCGGGGGCGCTTCGTCCCATGATCACGAGTACGACGGTGGTCAGCAGGCGCGTCAGCGCATAAGCGGCGATCATTCTGAGGACAGCGTGACGGTGCGGCACCAGGCGGCGCGTGACCAGCACGGCCGGGATTGCGGCGGCCAGCAGTACCGGGAGATAGAACGCCTCGCTGAACTGCGGGACGTCGGTTTCGTACTCCAGCACCGCCATTACGAGGCTGCCGAGCACGAGACCTGAGACCGCGGTCTCCACCAGTCCGGACCGGGTCGTCCGAAGGCCGGCCAGTACTCCGATCGCCATCGTCGCCGAAGCGAACACCACGAGCATGTGCGGTGGGCTCCACAGCACCGCGTCCCTGCCGTAGGCGGCATGCCAAGCCGCATCCGCCGGGGCGGCCGCCAGCGTAAACCCGCCGCCGAGGGCGGCCAACGCCAACGGAGGCCGCCCAAGGACGGCGCTGATGGAACGGAGACGGGCCAGGGCCGTCAGGCCCCAGACGAGGATCGCGAGGCCTGCGACGGCCACCGAACCGTAGAGCGTGACGTGCGGCGGAATCCAGGCACTATCGCGACCGAAGTCGGTGTGCCATGCATCGTCCCAGTACGTCGCGAAGAGCGACACCGCGCCGCTGCCCGCGATGATCGATCCCAACCCCGGACCGAGACGCCAAGTATGCATTGATGAGACAGTCATGTCTCAAGAGTGCTACTAGGCGGCCTAGTAGTCAATGGCCGCTGGAGACGCGACGGCCCGCGCGGCCGCAGGGGCGTCATGGTGGTACGGATAGCCGGACTATCGACTACCCGCTCGGCGGGCGCCCTGATCTCCCAGTTCACGAAGTCAGCCGGGAAACCCGCAAACCCGCCCCTTGTCACCGCCGAAACAGCGGGGTTACTTTCCGCTCGCCACATGCGGCCGATGTCCAGAAGACATCGGGAAGTGAGGGGAATGCAGCGCGCGGCTTTCCCTGATCGAACTCCCAAGCCCCCCGCCAAACGTCGAAGGAGGATCCCTTGCGACGGCCCACGAAAGTCCTCGCGTTGACGGCTGCGGTAAGCATGCCGCTCGTCTTCGTGAACACGAACAGCGCCTCAGCCCACCAGTGGGGCAACTGGAAGTGGAACCGCTCCACCATCCAGGTCTGGAACTCCGCATCCAACTCGAGCCTGGCGAATCAGGCCTTGAACGACTGGGACGGCCACACCGTGCTGTCGCTCCCCCGCACCGGATCCCACAGCGACATCAGCGTCGCCGACGGATACTACGGAAACACCGGATGGGGCGGCCTCGCCACCATCGTCGACTCGAGCGGGAGCTACATCACCCACGCGCACGCTGAGGTGAACCTCTCCTACAATCCCGGCGCCAGCCGGATCCTCGGCATCTTCTGCCAGGAGATCGGCCACACCTTCGGGCTGGATCACTCCAATGACGGCTGCATGGGGCTGAGCTACTACAACAACCTCACCACCACCGTCCCGCACAACTGGAACGATATCAACAGCATGTACGGCTTCGCGGGCACGGCGAGCGCGCAGGGCCCCACCGCCACTCCGGGGACCCGGTACTTCGCCAGCTGGCGATACCGCGCCGGCTCCGTTCGCCAGGCGGCCCGGATGGGCTCCAAAGCCGTACGGGCCACCGTCGTCAACGTCAGACCGGGGGCCGACATCGTGGTCCCGGCCGCCGGCGAACCGGGCGGCGTCAACCGAATCCCCACTCGGGCCGTCACCTTCCGCACGGTCGAAAGGCTGAAGGGCCGCACGCCCGCCACCTTCACCGTGTTCCAGACGGGAAGTGCCACGGCGAACATCGATGACGACCCGGCCTACGGCGCCGGGCAGCAGTACGTCCTCATCCTCAAGGGCAAGCGGGCCGACGGCCGCAACGTCCTGCTCTCCCCCGAGGGCCGCTACCTGGTGAGCGGCGGCGCCGTCCGCACCTTCAGCGAGGTGCCCGACGTCGCCAAGGTCAACGGCATGAAGTACACCGAATTCCGGTCGCTGATCCGCGGCTCGTAGCCGACCGCAGCTCGCAGATTCCGTGAATGGGGGGCCGACGGGCCTCCCCATTCACGCTGAGATCGTCCATAGTTCTCCTACAACCTGTAGGAGCCTCCGTATGCGCGAAGATCCGCGCGGCGGGGCCGGACTCCGCGGGCGGTCCCCACCGGACCGCGCGCGTGACGAGGTGAGCGAAGTGCGGATGACTGAACTCAGCGCCCGCAGCGGTCTGTCGATCCCCACCATCAAGTACTACAAGCGCAGGGGGCTGCTGCCTCCCGGCCGCGCGACCTACCGCAATCAGATCGACTACGCTCCCGCCCATGTCGAGCGGCTTCGCCTCATCCGCGTCCTCACCGAGGTCGTCGGACTCACGCTCGACGGCGTCCGTGCGCTGCTGGAAGTGATCGAGGACCCGGCCCGAGGCTCCGCCGACGTGCTCGCCACCGCCCAGGACCTCGTGCCGCTCGGCGGCGCCGGCCTGAGCCATGATGACGAGGCGTGGCGGCATGCCCGCGGCCGGCTGAACGCGTTTCTCACCGCCCGCGCCTGGCGTGTACGGCCTGATGCCGCCGCCTTGGACGACGCTACAGACGTCCTTGCAGCGCTGCGCCTGCTCGGCCATGAACTGAGACCGGATGTGCTGGACGAGTACGCCCAACTGGCCAAGGCGACCGTCGCCGCCGAGATGCGATTGATTCCGGTTCAGCCACGCAGCGCAGCGGTCCGCACAATCCTCAAGCTCACCACGATCAACGAGAATCTGTTCGGTGCCTTACGCCGCCTCGCCCGAGAGGACCTGTATTCGCGTTCCACCCAATTCGTCACGCAGAACTGGCCGGACGTGGTGAACGGCGCGCATCCCGATGCTCGGAAACTTCGACCCCGCGACCTCGAAGACGAGGTTTGCCCCGCAGCGAGAACATCATCCGGATAGCCGACGACCTGAACACCGGCCACGGGACGGCCGCGAGAATCGGGCGGCATCGGCTGTCACAGTGCCGTTGCCGTACACGGCGAGGCGGGGTGGCCGTATGAATCCATGGCGGGGTGGGGCCGGCCGGGGCGGTCCGGGCCCCCCCCCGGGAAACCCAAGGCGGGGGGGCGCGCCCGGAACAACCACAAGCCACCGTGAGAACAGCGCTGGA